>CALHVH010000115.1 GCA_938039225.1 uncultured Gammaproteobacteria bacterium | reverse complement strand
TAAAACGGAAATAAATATGAAAAATATACTCGTTAAAATAATAGTCTTTTTACTTTGTCTAATAGGTTCTACCCTATTTGGTAAAAGTACGCATGCGGATAGTCTTATCGGCGAAATACAATTTACTAACTGCAAAGTCTCTGACATTACCAATAAATACAAATATAAAGCGGAGTGTGCAACTTTATCAGTTCCTGAAAATTACGCTGAACCTGAAGGAATTCAAATTGATTTACACATCGCAAGGTTTAAAGCCAAAAATGACAAAAATCGAACCGATGCCACAACCTTGTTAGCAGGAGGCCCAGGCCAAGGTGCTATCGCTACTTTTGCACCTTATATTCGTTTATTAAAAGACATCAATAATAATCAAGATATTTATCTTATTGACCAACGTGGCACAGGTAACTCTAACCAAATGCAATGTGAATTTGATGACTCTACGTTTGAAGAGTCTATGGAATTTGATCCTGTTTTTGCCAAAGAATTTACTCAACAATGTTTAGACGAGTTACCAGGTGACGCCCGTTTTTATACAACCAGTGTGGCCATGAAAGATTTAGATGTGGTGCGTCAAGCACTTGGTTTTGAACAATGGAACTTATACGGTGGCTCCTACGGCACCCGAACAGCACAGCATTACTTAAAACAATATCCCAAGCATGTACGTACGGTCATTCTTGATGCAGTTGTGCCGGTAGGAAAACCACTTGGCCCTGAGATTGCATTAGAAGGTCAACGTGCATTAGATGCTATGTTAGAAAGATGTGCAGCCGATAAAGACTGTAATGAGGCTTTTCCAAACTTAACTCAAGAAGTCACTCAACTAATCGCCGACTTAAAAGATAACCCTCGAAAAGTTCAAATCGAGAATATTGCCAGTGGCAAATTAGAAGCGTTTAACTTTACTGATTCAGTCTTAGCTGGTGGTGTACGCATGGCTTTGTATTCGCCACGTAGCTTAGCCATTCTTCCTACCTTATTACACGAAGCTGCAGCCAATGGTCACTATGGCCCTCTTGCCAGACAATCAATTAATATGACTCGCTCTTTAGTGAACGCGATGAGTATTGGTATGAGTAATTCAGTGATGTGTACAGAAGATGCTCCTCAATTCGATAGGGTTAATATTAATCAAACAGAATTAGAACGCTCATTTATGGGATCTGATTTCCTTGAAGGATTAAAAATTGCCTGCAGCGTCTGGCCACAAGGGCCAATTGATGAAGGCTTTCACGATCCAGTTATCAGTGACAAACCTATACTTTTACTTTCCGGTGATAAAGATCCAATAACACCACCAAGCTATGCCGAAGAAACCATGCAGCAAATGTCGAATAGCAAACATCTGGTTATACCAGGACAAGGTCATATCCAAATGGGTGTTGGTTGTATGCCAAAAATTATTGCAAAATTTATTGATGAAGCTAACTTTGATGAACTTGATGCCAGCTGCATGAATAAAATTAAACCCGATCCTTTCTTTATTGATTTTAATGGACCTACTCCATAAAGCTTAGACCTAATAAAAATTAAAATTACTAAAGATAATAAATAAGGAATTACATCATGATAATTGCAGAAAATTTACATAAGACCTTTAAAAAGAAAGGCGCAAAGAAAAAGAAAGATCGTGTTATTGCCGTTGAAAACGTAAGTTTTGTAGCCGAAGACGGTCTAATTACCGGCCTGCTTGGACCTAACGGTGCAGGTAAATCTACTACTCTAAGAATGCTAGCCACTTTAATGAAACCCGATAGTGGTGCTGCAACAGTTGATGGGTATGACATTTTAAAAAATCCATTAGCAGTACGCCAACACATTGGATTTATGCCTCATAACTCGGGAATATACCCTCGCCTCTCTGCTCGCGAAAACATACGCTACTATGCTTCAGTGTGTGGACTTGGTGGTGCCTCATTAGAGAAGCGTATAGATGAATTAATAGATATGTTAGGCATGGAAGAGTTTAAAGATCGTCGCTCTGATGGTTTCTCTCAGGGTCAACGAACTAAAGTCGCAATAGCAAGAGCACTCGTGCATAAACCAAAAACACTTATGCTTGATGAACCTACCAATGGCCTAGATGTAATGGCAACCCGTAGTTTACGCAAAGTCATTCGTCGACTGAAAGATGAGGGACACTGCATACTATTCTCAAGCCACATCATGCAAGAAGTCGCTGCGCTATGTGATCATATTGCGATTATTTCTGATGGATCCATTGCTATGGCAGATAGCCTGAATGGAATCCATTCTAAAACTGGACAAAACGATTTAGAAGATGCCTTTGTTGTAGCCATTGGCGAATCACTTGAAGAGGACGCCGCATAATGAAACAGATATTTGCCATAACTAAAAAAGAAATTCAAGATAATCTACGCGATAAACGCTCTTTAGGTTTTGCATTAATTTATCCGGCGGCTTTTCCTCTTTATCTCGCCTTTGTGTTCTTTCTAACAGTAAGTATTTCTAGTGTTGATTTTGAAAAAGAAACGGATTTACATGTCACTGGACAAGAGCTGGCCCCAAATTTGATACAGTACTTAGAACAAAGTAATTTCAAAATTGTTGAGGCACCTGAAGACTTTGAAAATTCTGTTGAAAATTTGGAAACGCCCGTAGTATTAGAAATAACTGACGATTTTGGAAAAAACTTAAGAGAAGGTTTACCTGCTCCTTTAAAAGTGTATATGACTGAATCTGATAATGACTCCGACAAGGCCTACAATAAAGTTCGTACTGTTTTGCAACGCTATGGTCGTACTATCGACAATAATCGTTTACAAGTTCGTGGAATTGACATTAATCTTTTTGAGAGTATTACTGTTGAAAAAGAAGATGTTTCTACCGAAGGTAGTTCGGGGAGAGCTCAAGGGCTAATGGTGCCCATGGCTATTATCATTAGTATGATCATGGGAGCCTTTTATCTCGCCATTGAAGTTACTGCTGGCGAAAAAGAAAAGCATACCTTAGAACCTTTGTTAACATTACCTATATCAAGAAAGAAGCTGGTGCTTGGAAAGTTTTTTGCTCTACTTGCTTTTTGTCTTCTGAGTTTAGTCGTAGCTATTGTCTCCTTTGTGGTTGTGTTTGAGTTAGTACCAAGTGACAAAATTCCTGATATTTTCAATTTCAACTTAGAACTAATTAGCAAAATTTGTATTATATTAATACCGCTGGCAGCATTTATCTCGGCATTATTAATGTTAATTTCAAGTTTTACAAAAAGTACAAAAGAGGCTCAGACTTATCTTGGATTTTCAATTTTCATATTCTTTGCACCATTTTTTATTATGATGTGGAAAACCATACCGGCCATAACCGCAGTGGTTGCAAGTCCAATAATCAGTCAGTACAAATTACTGGATATGGTCTTTAAAGATGAAACTATTCCTGCCAGTAGTTTATTGTTATCAACTGGCTCAACATTACTGTGTGCAGGCGCCCTACTAGGTCTTGCTATTTGGCTTTATTCTAAGGACCGAATTCTGGAATAAGACTCTTTACTAACTTATTAAAAGAACCGACCTTGAGTCGGTTCTCTTTTTTGTGAATAATAAAAAAATTTGTTGCAATGCATGAATATAGATGTTCTACTTTACAAAAAAGTTATGTTAAAACCCAGTAGAACTTTATTCTAATAATACAATCTACTCACTTTAATGCTCTAAACCAAAGTTTTACACGTAAAGCTTGTACTCTCACACTAATGGAGTTTGCTGATGTTCAATACTAAAAACTATGTTCGCCTTTTCTTTGTTTCTATACTTGGCTTTCTATTCCTTGGCTTATCAGCCTGTCACGATGACCCTGAAAAAGCCACGGTGCAAGTAATACACGCATCACCAGATGCTCCTGCTGTCAATGTGTTTGCTAACGGAGATGCATTACTTCAGTCATTTAATTATGGGAATGTATCCGGTAAAACTGAGCTTGATGCTGGCACACTTAATGTCGATGTACGAGCTTTACTCCCAGATTTGACAACGCCTTCAGTTATTGGCCCTACTGATCTGGATTTAGC
>CALHVH010000114.1 GCA_938039225.1 uncultured Gammaproteobacteria bacterium | reverse complement strand
CTTTGTTCAGCCCAATAAGCATCTTCGTACTGATGCTGTACGTAGAACAACCATACGCCACCAATTGCAGATAACCAAATCATCGGTAGGATTATCAATGCAAATGTTTGTAATCCCATAGCCAAACTACCGATTAAAAAGACCACAGCAATACCCAAATTATTCATAAGAATACTAATGTTGTCAGACTTTGAAGCGTTACGTTTGAACAGGCGGTAGTCAATAACAAATAATAAAAAAGGAGCCGCAACAAAAAGGAATAATGGATGACGGAATGCTTTATAGCCCATACGTTTCCAAAAACTAGAGTTCATATACTCTTTAACTGTCATGGTCCAAACATCACCGGTTCCGCGTTTGTCTAAATTGCCCGATGTCCCATGATGAATAGCATGTTCTTTAGTCCACTTGCTATAAGGAGTAAATACTAGCACGCCAGAAATATAACCCCAAAAGTCATTGGTTTTTTTAGATTTGAAAAAAGACTTATGTCCACAATCATGCATGATGATGAATATTCTAATCAAGAAGCCAGATGCTAGAAAAACTAAAGGTACAACTAACCACGCTGAAACTTTAAGTGCAAAAGGTATGGCAATCCAAAGTGCAATATAAGAGCCAATAGAATTGATTAATTGCCAAACGGCTTTGCGATTATCGGCTTGAGAGTAATCGGCAATCATTTGCTGCCAACGTTGTTTGATTTGATCGACTTTTTCTTGAGGTACAATTTTATTCACGTGTTAACGCTCCAAATACTAAGATCTAAAATTACTCCAGATCAGTTTTAAACTAGCTAATGATTTTAACCTATTCTGTGCTTAAAAAAGCGATTCAAATCATACAGTTGTTTGATGATATTAAATATTTAAATTACTATGCTTATTGATGGACAGATTGGATATAAAAAAAGCGCTTTAATAAAAGCGCTTTTTTTAACTTATTGATATTTATAGGATATTTAGATTACATCCAATATATGAAGAAATATAAGATAATCCAAACCACATCAACAAAGTGCCAGTACCATTCAGCAGCCATGAAGCCAAAATGACGTTCAGGAGTGAAATGGCCTTTTTTGATGCGTATCGCCATGACCAGTAACATGATAGCGCCTAGTGTTACGTGTAAACCATGGAAACCGGTTAATAAATAGAAGGTTGAACCATAGATACCACTTTCAAGAGTTAAGTTTAATTCATGATAGGCATGAATATATTCTTCAGCTTGAAAGCCTACGAAAATTAGACCTAATAGAACGGAGATGATGGTGTACCAAAAGGCCTTATTCATCTTATTCTTAAGCATTGCATGGTGTGCAATAGTGATTGTGAAACTAGAACTAATCAATAACAGTGTATTAATGGTTGGTAGCCAAAATGGTCCAACAGTTTCAAAGCTTTCAACAGCCATGCCGTCAGAAATAGGCATCGTTTCAACTACAGCGCCCGGTCCAGCATGTGGCCAGCCACCTTGGAATGCATTACCTTCTGTTCCGCCCCAGAGTAGAAAGTTGGTCCAGAAATTATTACCGTCACCAGCAAGCCATGGTCCTACAAATTGACGTGCATAGAATAAAGCGCCAAAGAAAGCTGCAAAGAACATTACTTCAGAGAAAATGAACCAACCCATTCCCATACGGTATGAACGATCTACTTGAGCATTGTTGATGCCTTGAGAATTTTCAGATATCACATCTCTAAACCAGTTAACTACCATATATAAAATAGCAGCTACTCCAATATAGAAAACGATTTTTCCAGGAACGCCTAGAAATGAGTTTCCATTTAACCAGTTACCACCACCAATGGCGAATATAAACAAGGCAATAGCCCCAACGATAGGCCATTTGCTTGAGTGTGGTACATAATATTGTTTACTGTAATCAGCGGCGTGTGCCATTTTTATTTCCCCGATTAGTTTTTACGTTTTTCTTAAAGATGGTACTTTACAAAATTAATTACTTTTGGCATTTAATTCTGCGGTTAATTTTTCATTAGCAAAAAATGTATAAGACAAAGTCATGCGTTCAATATGCTTGGGTACGTTTGGATCAATTACAAACTGCACTGGCATTTCACGACCTTCATTGCCCGCAAATTCTTGCTGGGTAAAACAAAAGCATTCTAGTTTTTTAAAATGCTTGTTCATTTCTACCGGCTTAACATCCGGTGTAGCTGTTCCAACTACTTTGCTGTTAGCTAAATTTTTTGCAAAATAGTTAACGTTATAAATTTTACCTGGGTTTACCTGCATTTTATTTATTACAGGTCTAAACTCCCAATCATTGGTTTGACTATTGTTGGCAATAAACTCAACCGTTATCAAACGCTCTTTATCAATCTCCATCGCTTGGGTTATTTCTGCACGTTCATTTTGCGTGCGGAATCCCGTTACTTCACAAAAAATATCGTATAAGGGTATTAATGCAAATCCAAATGCAAATGTACCTATCGCTAATGCAACTAATTGTGCAATTAATCGATTATTATCCGAGTTTTTTTGTTTTGGCGTTTGAGTATCCATTTAAATAACTCTATCCGCCTTTACTGCGCATCCAGGCTGCGAAAACAAACCCGAAAAAGGATAACAAAGCGAGAGCTAACACCTTTAAGGCGGTCACTATGTTTTTTTTATCTTGTTCGGATTTATTTTTCATAATTATTCTCGATTAAAATTCTTAATTATTAAAGAACTTTAGGTGGAACCTCAAATGTATGGAATGGTGCTGGTGAAGGCACTGTCCATTCTAAGCCTTGAGGGTTATCCCAAACTTTTGCATCAACCGCTGGACCTTTTTTACGTACACATTGAACAACGA
>CALHVH010000113.1 GCA_938039225.1 uncultured Gammaproteobacteria bacterium | reverse complement strand
TATACGACCTTAGTCTTAGCAGATATTGTGAAGTTACCATTAAAGCGTCAACTAGTACTTTCTTATTACACTCAATACCCTGATATTGATAGGGCCGTATCCGCAACGCCTGTGGCTATAAAATACTTTCTTATTCCTTGGCGGTATTCTTGGCGGAACAATATTACTGGCGAATTGCATTCTTTGCATGGAGGTAATAATGAGGCTATTTATAAAAGACGAGAAAACATAAAGTCTCTGGTTTCGGATTCTTTAAAATATCCCCAAAATGATTGGCTGACTGGATTGTTAGTGCATGCTTATGGAGACTCTTATGCTCATACCAAGAACGCGATACGTTCAGATGAAGAGCGTGCTTATGGGGTGTGGTTTGGTCATGCCGTGGCTAGTTTGAATGGACAAAGCCCAGATAACATAAAACTCAATCAAATAAATGAAGATAAGTATCTAAGTTATATACGCGATTTTTATTCTACAATTAAAGCAGACAGTTCCACTGATTTTGAGTTTAATCGTTTTAAAGACTTTGTAGATGAATTGGAGTGTCCAAGTGGTAAGTGTCCCAATTTTCACGCTGAATACAATGACCAGGATCCAAAGGATGCACGCATAGATATTTTTGTTGACTGCATGAACAAAACCTCTAGACAGTTAACTGAACTAGAGGTTTCGAGATTATTCAAACTGATTGAATAGGGTATTAATCCCTAATTCCCGTTCCCTTATTTAATAGTCGTAAAGCAAACATAAACAAGGCGACACAGAAGAAAAGAATAATTACATAAGCCGTTTTCAAATCAATATCTGACTCACCTAAAATTCCGTACCTAAAAGCATTCACCATATACAGAATAGGATTGACTTTAGAAACCATTTGCCAAAACTCTGGCAACATATTAATTGAATAGAACACCCCACCTAAATAAGTAAGTGGAGTCAATACAAAGGTTGGCACAATAGAGATGTCATCAAATTTTGTTGCGTAAGTAGCATTGATAAAACCACCGATTGAAAACACAAACGAAGTTAAAACCACTACTGATAAGGTAACCCATGGATGAGCCATAGTTAAGTCGGTAAAGAATAGAGCAATACAAGTAACTAAAGCCCCTACAAATAAGCCACGAAACATGCCGCCCGCTAAATATCCTAAAAGAATTAAATAATTGGGCATTGGAGAAACCAGTAGTTCTTCGATATGTCGTCCAAACTTAGAACCAAAAAACGATGACACTACATTGCCATAGGAATTACTAATCACTGACATCATGATTAAGCCTGGTGCAATGTACTGCATATAATTAAAACCTTCCATATCGCCGATACGAGACCCAATCAAGGTACCGAAAATGATGAAATATAAGGTCATAGTGATTGCTGGTGGAAGCAATGTCTGCATCCAGATACGCATGATGCGTTTAATTTCGCGAATGAGTATGGTTTGAAAACCAATTAAATTTGCTGTGGTTCTATTGGACATTATGCAGCTCCTTCCGGTTTATCACTGCTTTCTACAAGACGCATAAAGAGTTCTTCTAGACGATTGGCTTTATTACGCATACTTAACACATGTAAACCTTTTTCACTTAAAGCGGCGAATAATTCATTGATGCTTCGGTCTTTGGTAATATCAACTTCAAGCGTATGCGAATCAATAAACCGTAAAGTGTAGTCATCAGCTATTTGTGGGGTTTCTGAAATAGCCTCACGTAAGTTCAATACAAAGGTTTCAATTTGTAATTGTTTCAGTAAATCTTGCATTGACGTATCTTGTGCGATTTTTCCGTGGTCAATAATGGCAATATTCTTACACAAGGTTTCGGCTTCTTCTAAATAATGCGTTGTTAAGATTATAGTAGTTCCAGCGGCATTAATTTTTTTCACAAACTCCCACATAGAGCGACGAATTTCGATGTCTACCCCAGCGGTTGGCTCGTCAAGAATAAGCAGTTTAGGTTCATGCATCAATGCACGAGCAATCATTAAGCGGCGCTTCATACCGCCAGATAAACTGCGTGAAATTTGATCTTTTTTATCCCAAAGTTGTAACTCTTTTAGATATTTTTCGGCACGTTGTTTAGCAATATTTCTTGGTACACCGTAAAACCCAGCTTGGTTAACCACAATATTCCAACAGGTCTCAAATTGATTGAAGTTGATTTCTTGGGGAACCAAGCCAATACATGACTTAGCCATTTCAATTTCTTTATCAATATCGTAACCAAAAACTTTGACTTGACCCTCAGACTTATTAACGAGCGAGGTGATAATTCCAATAGCTGTGGTTTTCCCCGCTCCGTTTGGTCCAAGAAGGGCAAAAAAGTCGCCAGCTTTAACGTCAAGATTAATGCCTTTAAGAGCTTGCACGCCGTTTTTATATGTTTTTTTAAGATTGGTAATACTGAGAGCATTCATAGATATGTAGACTGGGTAATCAAGGATAAAATGTTTATCAACTTTTCGCGGTGCATCATAACATGAAGGCCGAAAGTTGATAACTTGTTAATTAAGGTGAATTAGCATGAAAATGCCCCTTTTTTCGTTGCATTTACAGGCTGTAGGTTTCATAATCGTCGGGATAACAACAATTTGGGAGTGGAAAATGTTAAAAGAATTTAAAGAGTTTGCAATGAAAGGCAATGTCATGGACATGGCCATCGGTATAATTTTAGGTGCAGCATTCGGTAAAATCGTTGCTTCATTTGTAAACGATATACTCATGCCACCAATCGGTATGGCACTAGGTGGCATGAACTTTGCCGATTTAGGTAAAGTACTTCAGGAAGCTCAAGGTGAGACTGCTGCGGTAGTAATGAAATATGGTTCGTTCATCCAAACCATTATCGACTTCTTAATCATCGCCGGCACAATTTTCATTGTTGTTAAGATAATGAATAACGCAAAGAAAAAAGAAGCTGAAGCTGAGCCTGCTCCAGAAACTAAAGAGTGCCCTAAGTGTATTTCTGAAATTTCTATCAAAGCGAGCAAATGTGCTTTTTGTGCATCTGACGTATAAATCTTAAATAAAAGATTTGCGAAGCGGCTACATCGTTGATGTGGCCGTTTTTTTATGGGCGGGAGAAAGTTTGTGTATTTATTGAGAATGGACCACGTGGTCAAGCCACGGGGAAGTGAGAGTGCTAATAATCCATATTGAAGTAGCAGAGTTAATAGTCCATATTGAAGTGGCAGAGTTAATAATCCATATTAATAAAAACCAATATTACTTTGCTGTGGCTTGACCACGGCATCTACGACCATCTTTTGATACACTAAACCTAACGAAAGGAGAGCATTATGACGATCCCAACTGCTGATTTATGTGACCATTATATTGACGAGCTTCAAGTTGCTGAGCCTTTACTTATAGGTTTTGGTGGTAAAGAGATGTTTGGAGGTGAAATCATCACTCTCAAGGTCTTTGATGACAATGTGATAGTCAAGAAAATGCTATCAACTCCAGGCGAGGGACGGGTATTGGTAGTGGATGGTGCGGGTTCAACTTATTGTGCGCTCATGGGTGATAACCTTGCAACACTCGCTATTGAAAACAATTGGGCGGGTGTTGTGATTAATGGCTGTATTCGTGATGCCAAACAAATTGGTGAAATGAATGTAGGCGTTTTTGCCATTGGAACTTGTCCGCGTAAAAGTATTAAGCTTGGTGAAGGTGAGAAAAATATTCCAGTCGCTTTTGCAGGTATCTTGTTTAAACCGGGAAATTTTTTATACGCCGATGAAGATGGGATAGTTGTAGCAGAACGTGATTTGTCATAAATAATCGGTAATCTGGAGAACATCATGCTTGATAGGAGAGAATTTTTACAGTTATTGAGTTCCGGGATTTTGGCAACAGCCCTGCCCAGTGGCATGCTATCGGCCAAAAGCCTACCTGTATTAAGTCGAGTCATACCTAAGACGGGTGAATCAATTCCAATGATTGGCTTAGGCACTTCACGAACCTTTCATGTGGATGTTAATGATTCAGTTGAGATGCAAAAGCGTTTAGCGGTTGTTCGTGCTCTCTTATCCACAGGCGGAATGATTGACTCCTCGCCAATGTACTCGAATGCCGAAGAAGTTATTGGGAAATGTCTAGACAAACTTACTAAAGAACGCGTGGATGAAAAACTTTTTTCAGCGAGCAAGGTTTGGTCTGTCAATACTCAAGCTGGAATACGTGAGTACGCAGAATCGGAAAAGCTCTGGAGAGAGAAACAATTTGATTTAATGTACGTGCATAATCTTTTGAACTGGGAAGAACATTTAAAAACCTTACAGGCTTACAAACAAGAAGGACGTTTACGTTATCTAGGAATTACCACCTCTCATCGTCGTAGGCATGCAGAGTTTCAAAAGATAATGAAAGAACAGGACATTGATTTTGTTCAATTCAGTTATAGCATCGCCAATCGCTTAGCCGAAGAAAAATTACTTCCACTTGCACAAGAAAAAGAAATTGCTGTAGTAATAAATAGAGGATTCCAAACTGGACATTTATTTAAGCGAGTTGAAGGTAAGCCTTTGCCAGAATGGGCCAAAGACATTCAAGTAGAGTCATGGGCACAGTTTATGTTGAAATTTATTATTTCTCATCCGGCGGTTACGGTGGTTATTCCGGCAACATCTAATCCAGAGCATATGCTGGAGAATATGGCGGCTGCAAAAGGTCCAATGCCAGATAATAAAATGCGTGAGGAAATGGTTCGTTATTTCGAGTCGGTTGCCTCGTGAGTCAATCCATAGGGGTACCTATTTGGTTAGTGATTCTCGGCACAATCTTTGCGGTTATTGCTTTTTTTAGTCATTTTCTGTTTCCTAGTGTGCGTTGGTTTTTTCGTCGCAGTACCAATAAAGCGATTGATAAGGCTAATGAAAAATTACCCTTCAAACTTCCAAATCTTGCTCTAACTAAACGCCAAGTACTTATTGAGCGTTTAATGTATGACCCTGATGTGATGCAGGCGGCGACCTTACATAGCCAAGAAACTGGCGAGCCAATGCGAGTAAGCATGGAAAAAGTGGAACGCTATGCCAAAGAGATCATTCCAAAGTTTAACGCCAAAATATATTTTCAGTTTGGCAATTGGATATGCAAAAAAATACTGCAATTACTTTATCGAGTACGCTTGGGTTATAGCGTAGAAGACAAAATCGAAAAAATTGATAAAAACGCTAGCATTGTTTTGGTGATGAATCATCGCAGTAATATGGACTATATCTTGGTGGCTTATTTAGCCATGCAGCAAGCGGCCTTGAGTTATGCCGTAGGTGAATGGGCTAAGGTCTGGCCTTTAGAACCTTTAATTAAGTCATTAGGAGCATACTTTGTACGTCGAGGCTCAGGTAATCCTTTATACAGGCGTGTGTTAGAACGTTATGTACAAATGGCTGTGGAAGGTGGTGTGATTCAAGCCGTTTTCCCAGAAGGTGGTTTAAGTAGGGACGGCAATTTTAAAAAACCTAAAATTGGCTTACTTGATTATATGTTGCGTAATTTTGATCCTGATGGTGAGAGGGATATAGTTTTTGTTCCAGTGGGTTTGAACTATGACCGCGTTTTAGAAGATAAGAATTTACTCAGTGAAAACAATCCAGACGCTGAAAAACGTAGTGGACGAAAAGTGGTGTTGACTACGCTGGGTTTTGTATTTAAAAATTTCTGGCTCATGTTACGTAAAAAATGGTTTCGCTTTGG
>CALHVH010000112.1 GCA_938039225.1 uncultured Gammaproteobacteria bacterium | reverse complement strand
CAATTTGCCAATGCTGTTTTACAATTTCCCAACTGTAAAAGCACGCCATCCTGATGAAGCACCATTAGATGTTTTATCTGATATCTTAGGTGGTGGTAAAACATCCTTATTTTATAAGAATTTAGTTAAGAATGGCTTGGCGGTTCAGGCAAACTCTACCCATTTTTGTAGGGAAATAGATTGTCTTTTTTATATTCAAGCCTTACCAAATCCTGCCAGCGGTAAAACCCTAAGCGACCTTGATGGAATTATCAGAGAGTCCTTAGCTGAGTTTGAAACACGCGGCGTAAACGATGATGACATCCAACGGGTAAAGGCTAGCATTGTTTCGGGCATGATTTATGGTTTAGAAAGTGTGTCCGGTAAAGTTTCTCAGTTAGCTGCCTATCAGACATTTACCAAAAACCCTAATTACATTAAACAAGATGTTGCACGTTATGAAAATGTAACAAAGGATGATGTTTTACGTGTATATAATCAATACATTAAAAATAAACCAGCAGTTGTCTTAAGTATCGTTAAAAAAGGCGAGCCAGATACGGTTGCAAAACCTGATACCTATGTGCATAAAGCAAGAACACTGCCACAATACGAAACGACCACAGAAGACGATCTAGACTATCGTATTGCAAACAGTCGCATAGATCGTAGTGTACGTCCAAAAGCATCAGGAAACCCAAGTGTTAGCTTACCTGCCCTTGAACGCACTAAACTAAAAAATGGAATCTCGGTTTTATCGGCTAAAAATACTGAGGTACCAACTACAGCCATTAGCTTTAGGGTCAAAACTGGACACCGAGATGAGCCTTTAGATAAGGTTGGTATAGCTGCACTGACTGCTGGTATGCTTGGAGAAAGCACAACAGAATCAAGTAATGAAGAGTTAAGTAATCGCTTGGCAAAATTAGGCTCTACAGTAAGTTTTAATTCTGGTGATAATTATTCAACTATTTATATTAAATCATTAACTGAAAACCTTGATGCAACACTCGATATTGCAGCTGAGCGGTTATTTAAGCCAGCATTTACTGAAGAAGACTTCAAGCGTCTTAAAGACCAAACCTTAGAAGGTATTGAGCTTTCTAAAAAACAAGCGGCTACTACGGCAAGTAATGTAAATCGTTATTTGCTTTTTGGTAAAAACAATAGCTTTGCCTATCCTGGTTCGGGTACCACAGAAACCGTTACCAATATTACGCTTGACGATGTAAAACATTACTATAACACTCGTTATTCGCCAACCATCGCTGATGTTATTGCAGTTAGTGATCTCTCTGCAAAACAAATTACTAAAAAACTAGGTGTATTTGCTAAATGGACTGGACCAGAGGTTTCGCCAACACCAATAAGGGCTTTTCCTACTTTTGAAAAGACACGAATTTATTTAGTAGATAAGCCAGATGCTGCACAATCCGAAATACGTCTTGCCAAACGAGCTATTCCATATGATGCGACTGGCGAGTTTTATCGATTAGGTTTAATGAACTATGTACTTGGCGGCGCTTTCAATTCACGAATCAATATCAATTTACGTGAAGACAAAGGTTATACCTATGGTGCACGTTCTGGATTTAGTGGTGATTTCGAGCATGGTAGTTTCTCAGCAAGTGCAGGAGTACGTGCCGATGCAACTGCAGCATCACTCACTGAGTTCATTAAAGAAATTCAAAATTACCACCAGGCAGGCATTAATACCGATGAGCTCGAATTTACAAAGAACTCTATTGGACAGCGTGATGCTCGTAGTTATGAAACCCCACGTCAAAAACTTGGTTTCTTATCTCGTATACAAACCTTTGGTTTAGCTGACGGTTTTGTTGATGAGCAAAAAGCAATTCTTGCTAATCTAAGCAAAGAAGAATCGGATGCCCTAGCTAAAAAGCATTTGAATCTTGATGACATGCATATCGTAATTGTAGGTGACAAAGCTAAACTCATGGATAGCTTAAGTGGCTTTGGATATGAAATTGTTGAAGTTGATGCAGACGCCAACATCCTGTAAATACTAACTTCAGACTAAATAAAAAAGGCTCCTTTAAGGAGCCTTTTTTATTTCTATGTATTTTAGCTAACAACTTTTTATGCTGCTTGTTTTTGCTCCATTGCTTCAAACTCTTCGGCTTTTTCTTTATACAAAGGAAAATTTTCACGCATGGTTTTTTCCATCCAAGCTGTCGCCTCAACAAGCATTTCATCAGCAGTTTTTCCATCAGGCATAATAGGCTCACCGATTATTACTTTAATCTTACCTGGGTGCACCATAAGAGATTTACTACCCCAGAACTCGCCAGCATTATGAGCAATTAATACTAATGGTACATTAGCTTCTTTTGCCAAAAGTATTCCACTCTTTCCAAAGCGTTTAGTTTTCCCAACGGGCATTCGGGTACCTTCAGGGAAAATAGAAACCCACAAGCCATCGGCTAAACGTTCGCTACCTTTTTGAATGACTTGAGATACTGCTGAGGCGCCACTCTTTCTATCGATATCAATGAATTTTAATCGGCTTAAGGCCTGGCCAAAAACAGGAATTGCCATCAGTTCACGTTTAAGCACAATAACAAACTGTGGCACAATTCTAAAAATCAACATAGTTTCCCAAGCAGATTGATGTTTCATAAGAACCACACTAGGTGTATCAGGCAAATTCTCCTTGCCTTCAATTTCATATCCTAAACCAGTAAGTCCTAATAAAGCATAGTGTCCGATATTGGCCCAATTACGAGCAAAAACGTACTGCTTCTTGTGACCAAAGGGTATGGTTAAAACCACCATTAAACAATTTAACATGGTGCTTGGAATAATAACTGCACCAGCTAAAGTAGAACGTACCGCTGTAAATGCCTTATTCATAATAAAACTCCATCATTAAGTTTTGCGACTGTCTTTCAAATCGCCTGAGGTATCTTGATCGCCTCGTTGTTCATAATAGGCTGCTTTTTCAGCATACATAGGGCTAATACGACGTTGTGTTTTTTCAATCCAAGTTTTTGCTTCTATTGTGATTTCATCAATAGTTTTTCCCTCAGGATCTATTGGCTTACCGATAACTACAGTTACATTACCGGAATCAATTAAAAGATCCCCTCTTCGCCAAAACTCTCCTGAGTTATGAGCTACTGGCAAGATTTTATGTCCAGATTTTTGAGAAAGAAAAGCTCCACTGCGTCCAAATTTTCTGGTCTTACCAACAGGCATACGTGTACCCTCTGGAAATAACATTATCCAAACGCCTTTTTTTAAACGTTCTGAGCCTTTTTCAATAATTTGCTCAACGGCTGAACGCCCACCTTTTCTATCAATTGGAACTGGATCAATAGCACGTAGACCCCAGCCAAAAAATGGCACGTGTAAGAGTGCTTTTTTAAAAACCCAGGTATGTCTTGGTAAATATTGTTGGAGGATATAACATTCAAAAATTGATTGATGTTTTGACCACACGATACATGCTTCATCTGTTGGCACATTTTCAGCACCTTCAATAGTATAGGTTAGGCCAACGCTATACTTGGCGGACAACATAACTGCGTCGGTGTATCTATCAACAAAATATAATTGCACATTACGCCCGAATGGAGCTGTGATAATAACTAAAGTACCAAACACCATTGCACATAAAGCAAATAGAATATTAAAAACAAATGAGCGGATAAAGGTTATAAATTTCATACTGTGTTTTTAAGAATATTGTTTAGGAATGTAAGTATCGGACAATAAATGCTGTGCAAATTCATACAACTCAGTATAAATGGGAACAGCATGCTTAAGTACTAACTCATGTTCTACAAATTTTTCGCCCTTGCCTGTAGTGACTAATACAGCTTGAGCATTTACAGCTTGTGCCACTTCTACATCGGTAATCTTATCACCCACATAATAAGACTGACTTAAATCAACTTCATACTCTAAAGCCAATTGTTGAAATAAACCAGGTTTAGGCTTACGGCATTCACATTCAAGTTTAGGATGGTGCGGACAATAATAAATTGCTTGAATATCTCCACCTAATGCTTGAACTTGTTTGTAAAGCTGAGCATGCATCTGGGCTAGTACGGCCTCATCATAATAACCACGTCCTATACCAGACTGATTTGTAACAATAAATACAGGCCAACCAGATTGATGTAAAGCAGCAATGGCTTGCACACTTTTAGGAATCAGTTTAAATTCTTCCAGACTTTTTACATAGCTATCAGAATCAAGATTAATAACTCCATCCCTATCTAAGATGACAGCTGCACGCTTAGTCATACATACCAACTATATTTATTTATCTTCACTTGGCGTTAAATCCAGTAAAGATAAGTGGGCAACATTGGTAGAAATTGTATTGAAGTCTTGCAAAAGGCTAAGGCGATTATTCCTCTCAGCAGGGTCTTCAGACATAACCATTACATCATTAAAGAAATCATCAATCGGATCTTTCAAACGCGCCAAACGTAACAATACATCGGTATAACGTTGTGCTTGCATTAAGCCATCCACATCACTGTGAACACTTTGTAATGCTTGATAAAGCGTATATTCTGCCTTTTCTGCCATGATATTAATATCAACCTTTGTCAAACCATCTAACACTGAGGCGTTTTTCTTAAGAATATTAGCAACACGCTTATTAGCTGCAGCTAGGTTAGGAGCAGCGGGCATTTGTACAAATTTTTGCAAGGCCTCTAAACGTTTGTGCATATCGAGTGGACTACCTGTATTTGTCGCAAAGACAGAAGCAATTTGATCACTTGTGGAATTATGATCTAAGAAGTAACCACGCGCCCGTTCTTGCATGTATACAAAAACTTCCTCAGCAACTTCTGGTTTACGCAGAGCCTCAGGCATATTCTTCAGAGATGCTGCAATCAAATGACGCAAATCAAAATTAAGCTCTTTCTCAATAATGATTCGCAACACACCTAAAGATTGTCTACGTAAACTGAAAGGATCACGAGTTCCGGTAGGTTTTTTACCGATGGCAAAAATGCCTACAATAGTATCTAATTTATCGGCTATAGAAATCACCTGCCCAAGTATATGACTTGGCAATTCATCGCCTGAGAAACGAGGCAAATAATGTTCATCTAAAGCCAATGCTACATCGGAGTTTTCATTTTGATGGCTAGCGTAATAACGTCCCATTACACCTTGTAACTCAGGGAACTCTCCCACCATATCCGTTAGCAAATCACACTTACATAAGTTCGCCGCACGTTTTACTTGGTCTGCATTGATTTTTGATGATTCCTCTAAGCCTTGCAACATGTGCAAGCCAAGCGCTTCAATACGTTTAACTTTTTCACCAATCGATCCTAGATTTTTTTGAAACACCACTTTATCTAAATCACGAGTGCGGCTTTCTAAGCTACGTTTTAAATCGTTTTTATAGAAAAACTCAGCATCAGCCAAACGAGGATGAATAACCCGCTCATTCCCTAATTTAACTTGTTCTGGTTCTTTGCTCAGAATATTACTAATGGTAATAAAGTTATTTAAAATTTCACCATTTGTTGAACGCAAGGGAAAATACTTTTGATGTTGTTGTAGGGTCTCAATCAGCACTTCTTCTGGCAACTCCAAATAACGCTTATCAAACTCGCCTAAAACTGCATATGGCTTTTCAACTAATGCGGTAACTTCATTCAATAACTCAGCAGCAATCACTGCCTTTCCGTCCACACTTTGTGCCGAGTCAATTACTTGTTCTTCAATCTGTTTTCTACGTTCAGAAAAACTTGGAATCACTTCACCAGCGTGTACTAGAAGATTTTTATATGCAGAAGGTTGTTCGATACTAATCTCTTGTGGTGCCATAAAACGATGACCGTAAGTAACACGACCCGCACTCAAGCCGAGTATTTCACAATCAACAACTTCTTTACCTAAGAGCATTAACAACCAATGCACTGGCCGCACAAAACTTTCACTACGACTACCCCAGCGCATGCGTTTAGGAATTGGTAATTGATCTAAAGCGTCTTTCACAACCACTGGTAACAGATCTTTACTTGCTTTACCTTGTTCAGACCCGCGAAAAACTAAGTAAGTACCCTTACCCATTTTTACATGATGTAAATCATAAACATCAACACCATTACTTTCAGCAAATGCTTTTGCTGCTTTGGTAGGAAATTTATTTTCATCAAAAGCCCTATCAACAGGCGGGCCTTTTCGCTCAATAGCCTTATCCGCTTGTTGTAAGTCCAAATCTTTAACCAAAACGGCCAAACGACGAGGAGTTGCAAAAACGTCCACATCTCCATGTTGTAATCTTTGTACGGCTAATCCGGCTTGTATACTGACTTTAAAAGCATTAGATAAATCACGTAATGCTTTTGGTGGTAATTCCTCGGTACCAAGTTCAACTAAAAAGTCACTGGTAAGGCTCATGCTGACTCTCCAGTTTTTTGATTCTTAAGTAATGGGAACCCTAAGCGTTCCCGACTTGCTAGATAAGCTTCTGCAACCATTCTCGACAAACTACGTACACGTAAAATAAAACGTTGTCGCTCAGTCACTGAAATGGCATGACGTGCATCTAATAAATTAAACCAATGCGACGCTAAAATAACTTGCTCATACGCAGGCAGAGCCAAGTCTTTTTCTAAAAGAATATTGGCTTCTTTCTCAGCCTGATCAAAAGCATTAAATAAATGTTCAGTATCAGCAATCTCAAAATTATAGGTAGATTGCTCTACTTCATTTTGATGAAAAATTTGGCCATATGTCACTGGGCCATTTGGACCCGTAGCCCAAATTAAATCATAAACACTTTCGACGCCTTGCAAATACATGGCCAATCTTTCTAAACCGTAAGTGATTTCACCAGTCACTGGTTTGCACTCCAAACCACCAGCTTGTTGAAAGTAAGTGAACTGAGTAATTTCCATCCCATTCATCCAGACTTCCCAACCTAAACCCCAAGCGCCTAAAGTAGGTGACTCCCAGTTATCTTCAACAAAACGTATGTCATGTACCAAGGGATCAATTCCCAAGGCTTTCAAAGAATCTAAATAAAGTTCCTGAATATTATCTGGCGACGGCTTAAGAGCAACTTGAAATTGGTAGTAATGCTGTAAACGGTTTGGGTTTTCACCATAACGACCATCAGTAGGGCGTCGACAACCTTGCGCATAGGCCGAACTCCAGGGCTCTGGTCCAATGGCTCGCAAGAAAGTAGAGGGGTGAAAAGTACCTGCACCCATGGGTAAATCCATAGGCTGCATAATGGCACAACCCTTAAGTGCCCAAAATTGTTGCAGGCGAAAAATTAATGATTGAAAGCTTTTTGGTTTAGTCACCGGCTTGGTTTGCTGCGACATAAGTGTTGGTTTCCGTTGGAAAATTTAGCAGTGCAGTATAACCGCAAAGCGCTTCTTTTTCAGCACCGCAGCAAATTCTCATAAGTCTGAAAATCATCAATTGATGCCAAGTTTAAGCTTAGTAAAAGACTTTGCTTATAGTGCCTTGCACCAAATATGTGCTTGCCAAAATTTAATCGCACTATGATAGTGCATAATATGTGGAACTGGCTGATTTATAATGATTTTTCTGATTAAAATTGTGCCTCATAATCATCACTAAGATGACAAATATCAAGTTTTTCAGGTGGATTTACACAAAGCTAAATACTTGGCATGGTTTCTGCACTGTTATAGGTAAAAACCCGCTACAATAGCGCACTATTTTTAGATGAATGAACTAGCTTCTTAGGCAGCCAACTCATTCAAACACTGTTTTACCCTTATTCAATCTCAATCTTAATCAGGAGCCTGTTATGTCCGCCGCGGATATTTTAAAAACCATTAAAGACAAAGAAGTACGTTATGTTGATTTACGTTTTACCGATACACGCGGTAAAGAACAACACGTAACTGTACCTTCACACACTATTGACGCTGACTTTTTCGAAGAAGGCAAAATGTTTGACGGATCATCTATTAATGGTTGGAAAGGCATTAACGAATCTGACATGATTTTGTTACCGGATACTGAAACTGCCAAGCTTGACGTATTTTCTGTAGACACTACATTGAATATCACTTGTGACGTGGTTGAGCCTGCTGATGGTCAAGGTTACTCACGTGACCCACGCTCTATTGCTAAACGTGCAGAAGCGTATTTACAATCTACTGGCATTGGTGACACTGCCTACTTTGGTCCTGAAAATGAATTCTTCGTTTTTGATGACGTACGTTGGAATACCGATATGAATAACTGCGGTTTCAATATCGATTCTGAAGAAGGTTTCTGGAATTCGGGTACTAAAATGGAAGGTGGCAATATGGGTCATCGTCCTGGTGTTAAGGGTGGTTATTTCCCTGTACCTCCAGTTGATTCATTACATGACATTCGTGGTGCAATGTGTAATGCCCTTGAAGAAATGGGTTTAACCACAGAAGTACATCACCATGAAGTAGCAACGGCTGGTCAATGTGAAATTGGTACTCAGTTCAACACTTTGGTTAAAAAAGGTGATGAAGTTCAATTATTCAAATATGTAGTGCACAACATTGCACACAGCTTTGGTAAAACAGCTACATTTATGCCTAAGCCACTTGTTGGTGATAATGGTTCAGGTATGCACGTGCATGCTTCTATCATGAAAGATGGTGTTAACTTATTCTCAGGTGATGGCTATGGTGGCTTATCTGACATCGCGCTTTACTACATTGGTGGTGTTATTAAGCACGCTAAAGCAATTAATGCTTTTGCTAATGCGTCAACCAACTCTTACAAGCGTTTAGTTCCTGGCTTTGAAGCTCCTGTTAAATTAGCTTACTCTGCACGTAACCGTTCTGCTTCAATTCGTATTCCTTACATTGCCAATCCTAAAGGTCGTCGTATCGAAGTACGTTTCCCTGACTCTACTGCGAACCCATACTTAGCATTTACTGCAATCTTAATGGCTGGACTTGACGGTATTAAAAACAAGATTCATCCAGGTGAAGCTGCTGATAAAGACTTATATGATCTGCCTGCAGAAGAGTCAAAAGCGATTCCAGAAGTTGCATTCTCTTTAGAAGAAGCTTTAAATGCTTTAGATGCAGATCGTGAGTTCTTAAAAGCTGGCGATGTATTCAGTGATGATGCGATTGATGCATATATCGAATTAAAAATGGAAGAAGTTACTCGTCTACGTATGAGCACTCATCCTGTTGAATTTGATATGTACTACAGTGCATAAGACGTTTTAGGAAAACTATTCCTGTTTTAACAGGAATTAATTCTAAGCACATAAAGGCCGATACAGAAATGTATCGGCTTTTTTTGTAGATAGCTAAAAACATGCCAATTCAGATCCTTATGTAAGCCCGAAGGGTCTGTTTTTTAATACTTTTAAACTAAACTGTCAGTTAGGTTTAAATTCCGCTACACTCAAACGTAATATTCCTTTTAATCAATGGTTTAAGCATGCAAACAACACGTCAGCAACTTATAGGCCTCATCAAAAACGGTAATATCGAGCCCAGCAATATACCAAAAGCTTTAGAGCTCACAGGGGTTTGGCCAAACCAAAGTTCTTGGGCTCAATTCTTAAATAAACTCCTTGTATGGCTAGGAAGTCTTGCGATTGCAATTTCTGTCATATTTTTTATTGCCTTTAATTGGGATGATCTCGGGCGCTTCGGAAAATTTGTAGGTGTACAAGCTTTAATTGTTGCAGCTATAAGTATCTACTTTTACTATCAGAAAAAACCCTTGGGTCAAAAAGTACTCTTGACCGTTGCTAGTCTTTTTACAGGTGCCTTACTTGCTCTTTTTCATCAAACCTATCAAACCGGTGCTGACCCTTGGCAATTATTTTTCACATGGGCAGCTTTGATAACGCCTTGGGTAATTGCATCACGTTTTGCTACCTTATGGTTCATTCAAGTCTTTTTAATTAATCTGACAATATTTACTTACTTATATATTTCAAATAGATTTTTCGGAATAATCTTTGGCAATGATACATCACTGCTCTGGGTGGGCTTTATTGTTAATGCTGTCATCTTGGTTGCCTGGGAAATTGCAGCAACGCGTTTCGAGTTTTTAAATACACGCTGGCCTGTAAGACTTATTGCAGTGGCTAGTGGTTCGGCTATAACATTCTTAGCCTTGTTATCAATTTTCGACTATAGAGAAATGACCTTATTAGCTCCATGCATTTGGATAATCTGCATGCTTTGTCTTTTTTACTTATACCGTAAAATTAAACCTGACTTGTTTATGTTAACCATGGCTTGTTTATCTGGAATTATTGTCATCACGACCTTTGTCTCTGTAAGAGTTTTCGATAATTTCAATGAAGGTATTCTTCTTTTACTCGCAATGTTAGTTATCGGCATGGGCAGCGCATCTGCTATTTGGCTTCGTAAAGTCAATAAGGAGTTTAACTATGTCTGAACTCGAATCACAAAATATCATATCGAAAGCTAAAGATTCCAGACTTTGGCTAGACTTGGATAATGCTAACTTAGTAAACGGAGAGCCACCTCAAAATTCTGATAACGAATCACCTTGGTTCGTGAAAATTCTTTTAGGGTTTTCGGGTTGGTTAGCCGCAATATTTCTATTAATTTTTCTTGGAAGTATGTTCTCGTTTATATTTGAACAACCATTAGGCTCATTTATTTGTGGTGTTATATTATTAGTTGCTGCGTATTTTTTACTAATTCGTAGTAAAAACGACTTCCTTGAGAATTTGGCTTTTGTATTTAGTTTGGCAGGACAAGCATTGATTTTTTATGGAATATTTGAATTATTTGAAAATAACGAAAGACTAACCCTCAGCATAATAATTGCCGTAGAAATAGTACTTTTTATTCTTATACCTCATTTCATTCATCGATTATTTACTGTCAGTACAGCCGTTTCTTGCATCCTAATGTTATCTGGTACCTTCTATTTAGAATTTTTGACTAGTAGTTTGTTATTAATATGTTTTGTGTATTTAAGTTTGCAAGAATTCAAATTTCCTAATCGCCAAGACATGCTTCAGGCCTGTATCTATGGTTTAGTTTTAGTACTTATTTTTTTCTATATCTCATTACGCTATAACTTAAGTGGTGAGTTTAATTTACATGATATAAGCAACCCCGAGCTCTTTGCGAAAATAAATTACTGGGGAGGAATACTTTTCTTATTTGCTACAGTTCTTTACTGTGTAGTTAATTTGCTCCAGCGTTATAATTTAGTGTTACATGATAAAAAATCCATAGTCATCATTCTATCAGCGCTTAGTTTTTGTTTTGTAGGAATGAATGCTCACGGCGTAATTTTAAGTGTGATAATTTTGCTTTGCGGATTTTCAAATAGTAATAGAATCTTGCAAGGACTGGGAGTTCTAAGTTTGCTATTTTTTACTTCGCAATATTATTACTCTCTCAATATTACGCTCTTGGAAAAATCTAAGCACTTGTTAATTCTAGGTATCTCGCTTTTATTGTTACGTTGGTTGGCTGCATACTTATTAAAGAACAAAACTCAACCTAATGGAGTAAGCCACCATGCATAAAAAATT
>CALHVH010000111.1 GCA_938039225.1 uncultured Gammaproteobacteria bacterium | reverse complement strand
GAAGGTATTGATTTTGAAGTTATACCAGGAATAACCTCAGCATCGGGTTGTGCAACCTATGCAGGGATTCCATTAACGCATAGAGATCATTCGCAAACCGTTATGTTCATAACGGCTCATTGTAAAGATTCCAAAGATTGTTTAGATTGGACATCTATTGCTAAGCATCAACAAACACTTGCTGTTTATATGGGTTTAATGCGAAATGAAATTTTACAAGAAAAATTAATTGAGTTTGGCCGTTTACCTTCAACACCAGTTGCTCTTATAGAAAATGGCACGCGTACTAATCAACGTGTAATTTTAGGAACATTAGCCGATTTGCCTGAAATGGTGGAACAGCATGAGGTAGTTTCGCCTTCACTAATTGTTATAGGTGAAGTGGTAAGCTTGGCTCAAGAGTTGAGTTGGTTTAAGACCGGTACTCATATCGTACATCAATCAAATACTAAAGTTATTGAGTCTTCTGATTTAGATTTGATTGCTGCGTAAAGTGTCAAACAAGATATAGGTCAGCATATGACTTTTGCAGCAATCTTCACAGCACTTGTAATTGTAATTGCCTTTACTGCAGTATTTATAACAAAATTGGCAGTGGAGAAAATATTCGCATTAGCGTTTGTTACGCTGTTGTTGAGTAAGGTATTACCCTCTGATAAAGCTTTTTTAGCACTTGCAAATCCTGGTGTTATTAGTTTAGCTTGTTTGTATATTATTGTAGGTAGTTTGCAAAAAACTGGCGCCTTGCAATCTTTAATCCATGGCATGCTCGCAAAAACAAATGCATCTAATGCAGTAAATTTTAGGCTCTTACCTCCTGTAGCCTTTGCTAGTGCGTTTTTTAATAATACTCCTATTGTTGCGGCTTTAACTCCAGGTCTAATTGATTGGTGTAAGCGAGTAAAAGTATCGCCAACTAAAATACTTATGCCTTTAAGTTACGCCGCTATTCTTGGAGGTACTTGTACCATTATTGGAACGAGCACTAACTTAGTTATCTATGGTTTACTGACAAGTCATTTCCCAGATAAAAGTTTTGGTTTTTTTGAGTTGGCTAAAATTGGAATTCCAATAAGTATTTTAGGTTTACTTTATTTACTTATTTTTAGTAAAAGAATGCTACCTAATCGCGAAGTGGTTGATAAAGACTTTCAAGATGTAAGGAAATACACTTTCGAAATGCTTATAGACCCCAAAGGCCCATTGGTCGGTCAGACTGTAGAAGAAGCCGGGCTTAGAGGTCTAGAAGGTGTTTATTTGATTTGTGTAGGTCGTGGCTGCGACAAAATAGGTAATGTGAGTTCTGAAACGATACTTCAGGCAAATGATAGACTAATATTTTCAGGCAGTATTGCGACTCTAAGTGATATGTTATCAATTGCCGGATTGTTACATAGTGATGATCAAGTATATAAATTAGAAGATACTGATGATACGAAAATTGTTGAAGTTATTGTCGGTATCAAAAATGATTTAATTGGTAAAAGTATTCGCTCAGCGAATTTTAGAAAAAATTATCTTGCAGTAGTTATTGCAGTAATTCGAAATGGAGAGCGTATCGATAAAAAAAATGGCGATATAGTTATAAATGCTGGTGATGTTTTATTGTTGCAAGCCACAAAAGGTTTTATAAAAACTTACAGACACACTAATGAATTTTTACTTTTGCAAGGAGCAAAAAATATTGCTAACCCTCGTAAAGAAAAAATGTTCTTTGCTGTATTAGCTTTGTTTCTTTTTGTACTTCTTTCTGCACTAAATGTTTTTAATATTGTTACGTCTGCTTGTATTGGTGTTGCTGTAGTATTGCTTTCGAAAACTATCTCAATAGAGCAAGCACTTAAAAGTATTGACCTTAAAATACTAGCAGTAATATTTTTTGCTATTGGGTTTGGCGAGGCTGTTCAGAGTAGTGGTTTAGCTTATGCTATAGGCATTTTTTTTTCACAACTCGACTTTGCAAACCCATTGGGTTTATTAATTGCAACCTATTTACTGACTTTTATCTTAACTGAGTTTATTACCAATAACGCTGCGGCAATTATTGCCTTTTCTGTCATCTCTAGTTTGGCGATTGAATTACAACTAAATATTATTCCATTTGCAGTGGCGATAATGATTGCTGCTTCGGCAAGTTTTATAACCCCATTTGGTTATCAAACAAATCTAATTGTTTACACTGCCGGCAATTATTCTTATAAGGATTTTATTAAATTTGGCTTGCCATTAAGCTTAATGACTATGTTTTTAAGCATTAGTCTAATACCGTTATTTTGGTCTCTAAGCGTGTAAATAATCTTCAATTTTCAATATTTCAGAAAATTTTAGTGAATTTAGGCATTTATTTCTCTAAACTGCTCACACTTCATACAAGCTGTATCAATTCCCTAAAAACCAGTCAATTTGCTTCTGTTACAATACCTTTTTGCTGATTCATGCTGCTGTTGGTATCAAGCTAAACGCATGATTTAACAGCATATGAGCGATTTCTATGGTGACCCTCGTTGGTCCTCTCGCGACAACTAACCGAGAACTCCGCCAGGCCCGGAAGGGAGCAACGGTATCGGGGACGTTGGGTGCCGAGATGTGGCTGGCGGGGGTCATCTCCAGCTTTATTTTGAGAGCTATTAAAACTACATGAGTTATCAAGTTCTAGCGCGTAAATGGC
>CALHVH010000110.1 GCA_938039225.1 uncultured Gammaproteobacteria bacterium | reverse complement strand
GAACAATAAAATGAGTAATAAATTACCTAAAAGCTTGCCAATATTAGGCGTTTTGGTCTTAGCTGTTCTATTATTTGGTTCGAGATTTTTTAAATCAGTGCCACCTGGCCATGTGGGAGTTGCAACAATTTTTGGTAAAGTTGTTGATACTCCTTATCAAGAAGGTTTGCATATTCCAGTCAATCCTCTATACAGCTGGAAAGATTATGATGTGCGTATGAAAACCCATTTTGAGGAAGCCAATGTACCATCGCAAGATCAACTGCAAACAAGTTTAGAAGTCAGTGTTCAGTATCGTTTACTGGGCTCAGAAGTACCAAATATTTACCGTGACACAGGTACAGTTGAACGCATGATTGAAGTCCATCTGCGCCCTAAATTACGTTCTTTATTACGTGAACAGGGCAAGAGCATTAAACGTGCTGAGGACTTTTTCTTAGAAGAGACACAGGAACAATTGCAAGCATCTTTAACAACTGGCCTACAAGACTATCTTGCGCCCAAAGGAATTGAAATTGAAGCGGCGTTAATACGTGATATTCAGTTACCACCTTTTATTACCAAGGCTATTGAAGCAAAAAAAGAACGCGAACAAGCAGTTGAGCGAGAAAAAGCAGAGTTAGAGCGATTTAGAACTGAGCAGCAACAATTAGTTGCACAAGCTGAAGCTGAGTTTAAAGCAGCAGAACAATTAGCACAGCAAAAACGCGTTTTAGCTGATGCACAAGCATACGAAATTGAGAAAATTAATGATGCTATTGCTAAAAATCCTGCATATATTCAGTTGCAATCTTTAGAAGCTTTGAAAGCAATTTCTAAAGATCCAGCATCAAAAATGTATTTTATGGATGGTAATAGTTCTATGCCTTTGCCGTTAATGCATTTAGGCGATGGCATAAAAAAATAATTACTCTATGAGTTGTAATGTATATAAAGAGATTCTCTAATGGATGAATTTAATGCGGCAATGAAAGCTGGTACAACAACGGTTGTTCAATATTGGATGAACTGGATGTTGCTAGTTTTCGCTAGTAGTTTGTTTTTTATAAGAAAGCATAATCCGGCTCGAATTGTATTGATGGTTTTTATTTTAACTTTGCCCATTGGATGGACTATTTGGTTATTGAGTAAAAACGTCCATTTACTTGGAATTGCACATTTGATTTTGTGGCTACCATTGCTGGTCTATCTTTATACTCGAGTTATAAAGAACAATGAGTATAAAATCAAAACTACATATGGTGTGTGGGTCGTATTGTTAGTGGTTACTATCCTTATATCATTAATTTTTGATATAAGGGACGTATTCCTTGTTTTTACTGGGGCAAAGTAGTGACCAATTTCATAAGATAAATAATTCTATAAGAAATCTCGAAAGCTGGTCAAAAGACCAGCTTTTTTGTTTGAAAACTTAGTAGAATAGCGAATATATTAAGAATAAGAAAACGGAATTAACAATGTCTCCTGCAATTCATTATCAAATATCAGCCCCAGAACCAAATACTCATTATTTTCATGTGCAAATAAGAATTCAGAATCCTGATGCTAGTGGTCAACGTTTACGCTTACCTACATGGATACCTGGCAGTTATCTAATTAGAGAGTTTGCTCAACATGTCCAAAAAGTTAATGCGACCAGTGGCGGCAAGCAACTTGAAGTTTCAAAAATAGATAAAGCGACTTGGCAGTGTCAACCATGCACCAGTGAATTGCTGATTAACTATAAGGTCTATGCTTTTGATCGTTCAGTACGTAGTGCCTATTTGGATAATACGCGCGCATTTTTTAACGGCAGCAGTGTGTTTTTGGCAGTAGTAGGTCAGGAGGATAATCCTTGCTTTGTCCAAATTAAGCCTATTGCGGACGCTTTTGCAGAACGATGGACACTTGCATGTACTTATCCCAAGATTAATGTGAATGTGAAGGGTTTTGGTGATTATGTAGTTAAGGATTACAAGCAATTAATTGACCATCCAGTGGAGATTAGTGAACTAACGGAAACAAAATTTAAAGTGGCCGATATAAAGCACCGAATGGTTTTTACTGGTGAACACAATGGAAAATTAAGACGCTTAGCCAAAGATATGCAAAAAATTTGTAAGGTGCATGTAAAGATGTTTGGCGAATTACCAGTAGAGCAATATTTATTTATGACTTTAGTCGGTACTAATATTTATGGTGGTTTAGAACATCCAGATTCAACAGCCTTAATGTGTTCACGCCATGAATTACCTCAATCAGATTCAGAAAGCTCTTTATCTGATAGTACAAAGACAGTGAGTAAAGACTACAGGCGTTTTCTTGGTTTATGCAGTCATGAATACTTTCACTTATGGAATGTTAAGCGAATTAAGCCGCAAGCCTATTTGGAATCTGATTTTTCTAAAGAGGCTTACACGCGACAACTGTGGATATTTGAAGGTATCACTTCATATTATGATGATTTGGCTTTGGTACGTTCTGGTGTGATTACTCCGCAAAGTTATTTAGAGCTGCTTAGTGACACACTCAACCGCGTACGTAACCAGTCAGGTCGACTTAAGCAAAGTCTTGCTGAATCAAGTTTTGATACGTGGATAAAATTCTATCGCCCAAATGAGAATACGCCGAATTCTGTTGTGAGCTACTATGCGAAAGGGTCGCTAACCGCATTGGCTTTAGATTTAACATTGCAAAGTAAAACCGAAGGTAAAGTTAGCTTAGACGATGTGATGCGTTATCTTTGGACGCATTATGGTAAAAAAGCC
>CALHVH010000109.1 GCA_938039225.1 uncultured Gammaproteobacteria bacterium | reverse complement strand
GGACAAGTTTTTTTGGCGGTAATTGAACCACCAGAAGTAGCAGCAGCTACCAGATAGGTACCCGTTTCAATACGGTCAGGTAGTACCGAGTAATTGACTCCAGTGAGCTTCTCTACGCCCTGCACTCTAATCGTGCTGGTTCCGGCTCCTTGAATATTTGCACCCATTTTTATGAGTAAATGTGCAAGATCAATGACTTCAGGTTCACGCGCTGCATTCTCTAATACAGTTTCACCTTCTGCTAATACAGCTGCCATCATTAAGTTTTCAGTACCAGTCACGGTTACGGTATCCATCACAATAGTTGCACCTTGCAAACGAGTGCGTGTACCAGGCAAACTTGCATGAATATAACCATCTTTAATTTCGATTTCAGCACCCATTTGTTGTAAACCCTGCACATGCAAGTTTACGGGTCTTGCACCAATTGCACAGCCACCTGGCAAGGACACTTTAGCTTTACCAAAACGTGCAACTAAAGGGCCTAAAACTAAAATGGAAGCACGCATAGTTTTTACCAACTCATAAGGCGCTTCGGTTGTTGCTACAACACTTGCATCTACTTCAACCGTTTGCTGCTCATTTAAGCTCAAATCTACACCCATATTGGCAAGCAACTGAATCATGGTTGTAACATCTTTTAAATGCGGTACGTTGGCAATGAATGAGACGCCCTCAGCTAACAAGGTTGCCGCTAATATTGGCAATGCTGCATTTTTTGCACCCGATATTTTCACTTCTCCGTGTAATCGAGTACCACCAGTTATTTGTAATTTATCCAATTTAGTTTCACCCTAAATTTATTTGTTTTAGAAAAACAGCTGAGCTATTTTTTATTCAGTGCTTCTTCAGGTGTTAAGGTTGTGAGACGTAAAGCATGTATTTCATTACCCATTTTTTCACCTAAACATGCATATACTTGTTGATGACGTTGGAGCAATCGCTTACCGATAAAGGTATCGCTTATAACAACGGCTTCAAAATGTTGTCCATCATCACCCAGAACTTGGACCTCTGCGCTTGGTAGACCAGTTTGTATCATTTCTTGAATTAGTTCTTTGTGCATAATTTTCATCTTTTATTAAATACATCAAACACTTAAAATTAACACTATTTAAGCGCCTGAACTGTTGCAAGCGTGTATCATACGCTGTTTAGAGGCTTTCCTCATCATGTGTAGACATCTTAGGTAAGTATTTTGTTAAATATATGTGCTTTCGATGTTTTTTCAATCAAACACACATTTATCGCAAGAAGAATTTATGTTTATAGCAGTTTTAAAAATCATTGGTGGATTAATAGGCTTAACTTATGGTGCTGACCGTTTTGTTGAAGGAGCATCTGATATCGCAAAATCTCTTAATGTATCTACCCTACTCATTGGCTTAACTGTGGTTGCCTTTGGCACCTCTGCTCCCGAAATGCTAGTCTCAGCAAGCGCTGCCTTAAAAGGAAGTCCTGGTATTGCACTTGGTAATGCCATTGGGTCAAATATTGCAAACATGGCTTTGGTATTAGGGGCAACGGCATTAATTATCCCTTTGGTCGTGCAATCGCAAACTCTACGTAAAGAGTTCCCAATCCTATGGGTGGTAATGCTTGGTGTATTTGTTTTGCTATACAACTTAGAAGTCACTCGTTTTAAAGCGATATTAATGTTAATCGGCTTGTTAGTTTTCATGGTGTGGATTGTAGTGGACGGTAAACGCACCGCAGCAAATGATCCTTCATTAATCGAACAAGAAAACAAAGATGACATCAATTTTAAAGCTGCAATATTTTGGACTGTGTTTGGTTTAGGTATTTTGGTTATCGGAGCAAATATTCTTGTAGATGGCAGTTCATTTGTTGCTCGCAGTTTTGGAATATCTGATGCAGTTATTGGGTTAACCATAGTCGCAATTGGTACCAGTCTACCCGAATTAGCCGCTTCACTGGCTGGAGCACTTAAAGGTGAACCCGATCTAGCCATGGGTAATGTTATTGGGTCTAACGTATTCAATTTACTAGCCGTAATCGGTATTGCTGGAACTATGAGTCCACTTACTATCTCTCAAGAACTTATGTATAGAGATTACACATTGATGCTGCTTATAACTGGCTTGCTGTTTGCTTTCTGTTTATGGCAATCCCGAGGTGACAAAAAAGAAGGTGCTTTGAATCGTGGACACGGTTTTATTTTATTAGGAATTTATGTAGCCTATATAGTAGTAATCGTTTTACAATCATTAGCAGCTCCAGAAGTAATTAGCACAGCTTCAGTCATTAGCTAAACAAAGAACTAAAATTATGCCAACTAGCGACGCCATACAACATGCCCTCAAAGCACTTTCAATCGAGAAAGCCGCCATTCAAAACATTGCAGATAACCTTGATGACTCTTTCACTCAAGCCTGCCAATTGTGTCTAGATTGCCAAGGCAAGGTGGTAGTTACCGGAATGGGTAAATCTGGACATATAGCCAATAAAACGGCTGCAACACTTGCTAGCACAGGCACGCCAGCCTTTTATATGCATCCTGGAGAAGCCAGTCATGGCGACTTAGGAATGTTGAGTGAAAATGACGTGTTGATAGCGTTTTCAAACTCCGGCGAAACAGATGAGATTCTTGCTTTATTACCTATTTTTACACGGCGTAAAATTCCAATGATTGCTATTACTGGTAATCCCAATTCAATGCTAGCAAAATATTCAGATGTTCATTTAAACGCCAGCGTTAACGAAGAAGCCTGTCCGCTAAACTTAGCTCCAACAGCCAGCACAACTGCAGCTCTTGCTCTGGGTGATGCGCTTGCTGTGGCCTTATTAGAGATTCGCGGATTCACTCCCGAAGAATTTGCTATGTCACACCCGGGCGGCAGTTTGGGTAGACGTTTACTGCTTACGATTGGCGATATCATGCGAACAGGAGAGCAAATACCTAGTGTAGTATCTCAATCCTCCTTAAGTGAAGCTTTAGTAGAAGTCACCCAAAAAGGCCTGGGCATGACGGCAATATTAAATCCAGACAAAGAGTTAATTGGCATCTTTACTGATGGAGATTTACGCCGTACTCTAGATGAGCAAATTGACATTCACAACACAACAATTGATGAGGTCATGACCAAAGAATTTGTTTGTGTTGCTAAAGACGAGAAAGCCGCCGAAGCCGTTGAGATGATGCAAGAAAAGAAAATTACAGCGCTATTGGTTAAAGAAGAAAACAGACTCATTGGCGCCTTGAATATTCACGACCTCTTTAAAGCGGGGTTAATGTAAACATGACTGAGTTAAGTTTCAAAGAAAAACTCACAGAAATCCAACTGGTCATATTTGATGTCGATGGCGTACTGACTGATGGCCGTTTACATTATGGTCCCAATGGGGAAGAGCTAAAAGTGTTTCACTCCCTTGATGGACACGGTCTTAAAGAGTTAATGCGTAATAATATTCAAGTTGCCATCATTTCAGGACGTGATTGCAAAGCCTTGCAACTCCGTTTAAAAGATTTGGGAATAACTCATACCTATCTAGGCCAAGGAGACAAACTTCCTGCTTTTGCTGACTTACTAGATAAAACGGGCATTTCAAAAAATAATATTGCTTACATGGGTGACGATATTCCTGACCTAGCTCCAATGCAAGAAGTTGCTCTTGGCTTTGCTCCTGCAAATGCTATCTCAGCTGTTCTTGATCAAGCAGACTGGGTTAGCTCAAAAAGTGGTGGCTTAGGGGCCGTTCGTGAAGTGTGTGACTTAATCCTCAGTACAAGAGCGTAATTTAATGAGCGCTAGAGAAATCATGTATTCGCTTATTTTATTAGTGCTTGCCGCTGGTCTATGGCAGTTATTAAAAGAAGAAGAGCCGGCAATAATCAGTGATCCACAAACACAAGAAGCCGTTCCTGGGTACTACCTAAATACTGCTGAACTTACTCGCTACAATAAAGATGGCCAAGTTGAGTACACCATTAGTGCCGAAAAAATAGTACAAGACTTATCCAGCAATGCTTTAAATTTAAGTAATATTCAAGTTAAGTATCATGCGCAAGGCAACTGGATTGTAAAAGCTGACAAGGCTGTTCTGCCTGCGAGTAGAGAAAACATTAGCTTTTCAGGAAATGTCATTGCCGCACAGTCAGACCAAAACAAGACTAGTTTTAAGAGCGAGTCTTTGAACTATAATATTGCTAATCAAGTCTTAAGTACCCAGGACTCAATCAGGGCCATCAAAGGCCAACAGATAATCACAGCAAATGGTATGACTCTGGATATGCAGAATGAACGAATTAAACTTCTCTCACGCGTTAAAATACGCTTTTTACCTTAAAGCTTACACTTAGCTAAGAGTCACTATGTTATCAATCAACAAAAAATGCATCACAGCCATTTATACCGGTTTAGTATTTGGACTTTTGTCTGTTAACTTACAGGCGGCTGAAGACTTACCATTAGAAATTGATGCTGACACTTCTGACTGTGGGACAAATTTAGAAAACTGCACACTCACAGGTAATGTTGTAATCAAACAAGGTGATGCAAACATCACGGCTGATCGTTTATTTTCGATCTCTGAAAACGAATGGGAATTAAGTGGCAACATCAGTATTGACAAGACTGGAATGAATATATCAGCTAAACAAGCCAAAATTTCTTTAGCAGATCGCCAATTGCAATCTTTTACTTTAGTTGGTTCTCCTGTTAGCTTTAGATATCTTGTTGGCGAAAATAGCAAAGCGAACGGTCAAGCCAATAATATTTCATTCAATTTAAATACTCGCATGATTACCCTTGATGGTGACGCTCAATTACTTGAGTCAGGCAATGAACTTAAAGGCGAACACATTGAATACGATTTAGATGCTGAACGTTTAAAAGCCGATAATCAAGGTAAAGGTGATGGTCGTGTGCATTTGATTTTTGAACCGCCAAGCAAAACCAAAACTTCCAACAGCGAAGAAAGCGAAAACTAAGCATGACTGCAAACGCCAAATCAAGCATCTTAAAAGCTGATGATATAAAAAAGAGCTATAAAACTCGTCAAGTAGTTAAAGGTGTATCTTTACAAATTGCTGCTGGTGAGTCTGTTGGATTATTAGGACCCAATGGTGCCGGCAAAACCACTACTTTTTATATGATTGTCGGTTTAGTTCGCCCTAACTCTGGCTCAATACAACTTGATGGTGAGGATATAACTAAACTTCCAATGCATGCTCGTGCACGCCTTGGCGTTGGCTACCTTCCCCAAGAGGCATCAGTATTCAGAAAACTAAGTGTTAAGGATAATATTTACGCCATTCTTGAATCACGCAAAGATCTCTCGCGTGCTAAACGTGAAAGTAAACTTGAAGAATTATTAGAAGAACTGCATATAACGCATATCCGTGACAGTCTAGGTATTAGCCTGTCAGGTGGTGAACGCCGACGCGTTGAAATTGCGCGGGCTTTAGCGGCTGACCCCTTGTTTATTCTATTAGACGAACCTTTTGCTGGGGTTGATCCCATTTCAGTAATCGATATACAAAAAATTATCCGCCAACTTACCGACCGAGGCATTGGTGTCTTAATTACCGATCATAGCGTGCGAGAAACCCTAGGTATTTGTGACCGAGCTTATATCTTGAGTGAAGGACAACTGATTGCAGAAGGTACACCAGAAACTGTTCTTGCTAATGAGCAAGTGAAAAAAGTATATCTTGGAGAAGATTTTAAACTTTGAGAGGCATAAGATCAGTGCCACATTACTTTACCGTTTAGACTAGCAACAAACTCCATTCTTAGATAGCATTCACTTATGCTTAAACAATCCATTAACATTAAGCTCGGCACGCAACTTAAGTTAACGCCGCAGCTCAAACACAGTCTGCGAATTTTGCAGATGTCTGTGATGGATTTACAAACTGAGTTACAACACCAGCTTGAAAGCAATGTCATGCTTGAACGAGAGCCCTCAGATGACAACTTATCCGCCAATGATGACTCTCTCTCTGAGCTAGAGTCCGCATCAGAATCTGAGCCTGCCAGTGAGGACTCTTGGGACGATGTGCCCACCAGCGAACTTGATACTGATTATGGTCAGAGTAAATCAAAAACCAATTCTGATTTCCCAGAAATGCGAGACTATGCTGATACAAGCACCGAAACCCTATTTGAACACCTTAGCGCTCAGCTCAATTTAGATAATCGCTCTTTTGCAGAACGCATCATATTTGAATATTTAATTGATGGATTAAATTCTGATGGGCTTTTAATTGAATCATTAAATGACATTCAAGAGTTAGTTAAACCATTTGATGAAAGCGTTAGTAAACAACAAATTTCAAAAGCGCTTAAAGAGCTACAAAGTTGTGAACCAGCTGGAATTGCTGCGACTAGCCTTGC
>CALHVH010000108.1 GCA_938039225.1 uncultured Gammaproteobacteria bacterium | reverse complement strand
GACCATGTTGAAGCCGTAATCTTAAGCATCGACCCTGAGCGTGAGCGTATTTCTTTAGGTGTTAAGCAGTTGAGCAATGATCCGTTCTCTGGCTACTTGGCAGCAAATCCTAAAGGTTCAATCATCAAAGGTATTATTACTGAAGTTGACGCTAAAGCGGCAATGGTCGATTTAGGTGATGGCATTATTGGTCAGCTTAAAGCTTCTGATCTTTCAGTGGATCGTGTTGAAGATGCCAGCAAAGTTCTTAAGGTAGGCGATGAAGTTGAAGCGAAGTTTGTAGGTTTAGATCGCAAAACTCGTATGGTTACTTTGTCGGTAAAAGCCAAAGACCGTCACGAAGAAGAAGAAGCGATGCGTGATTATCAATCGGCTTCTACTGCGGGTACTAGCTTAGGTGATCAGTTGAAAGACTTGATGACATCATCTGATTAATCGTTTATAAAACAATTAGTTAGAATCACAACTTAATGTGAATTAAACCGACGCTTAGGCGTCGGTTTTTTTATGTTTGGAGGAAAATCAGAGGCTTAGAAAACTCTCAATTTGAATTATTTTGAAAATAAATGCCTAAGTGATTGAAATACAATGCAAAATGATTAATAATAGGTTTTGTTTATTAAATGGACAAGAGCTTTAAGTCCTTGAGCCATATAAGAAAAATAAATTTTGAGAAATAAAAATGACTAAAGCTGAACTGATCGAGCGTCTTGCTAAAAAACAAAAACATCTTCCAGTTAAAGATGTTGAACTTGCTGTTAAGCACACCATTGAGATGATGAGTAATTCTCTTTCAAATGGTGAACGTATTGAGATACGTGGCTTTGGAAGTTTCTCTTTGCATTTTCGTGCTCCACGTTTAGGGCGTAATCCTAAAACTGGTGATGCTGTTTCATTGTCGGGTAAAAATGTACCGCATTTTAAACCGGGTAAAGATTTACGTGAAATGGTTAATGCTGGGCGTATCTACCCGATTAAAGATTGAATAACGCAACGCATAACAAATAACGTTTTTGCGAAATGCTACTCACAAGTACCACAAGATACGAACACTCCCTTATTTTCAAAAAGAGTAGTAAAAGAACCTCAAACAAAAACTAAGCGATTAAAAAGTAATCGCTTGCATTGAAATCAACATATCAGACCTTATATATAATTCTAGATTTTGAATAGAATTCTAATCCTAATTTCCAAATTTTAACAAAAGGTATTTATCATGGCTAAAGCTACAGCTCGACATATTTTGGTCGAAACAGAAGAAAAGTGTAATGAATTAAAAGCAGAAATCGAGGGCGGCAAAGACTTTGGTGAAGTAGCTATGGCTAACTCAAGCTGCCCATCAGGCCAGCGTGGTGGTGATCTTGGCGAATTTGGCCCAGGTATGATGGTTCCAGAATTCGATAAAGTCGTTTTCTCTGGTGACCTTGGGCAAGTGCATGGCCCGGTGCAAACACAGTTTGGTTATCATTTATTAGAAATCACAAGCCGTACAGACTAATCTATACATGCTGCATTCCCAAATGATTGGGAATCGAGTTTTTGTGATCCAAGAGCCTCGTAGTAATTACGGGGCTTTTTTATGCAAGAAATAAATACTTTCTCCAGTACAATGTTATTCAGTATTTATATGCAGAATAACACTGCGAGGTTTTACTATGTCTCTTGATGAAATTAACGCTACACCGTTTGGTAATCTTGGTGATAACGAGGAGCAAGCCTGCGAAAAAGTGCATGCTGTAATGCTAACCGCACTGGATGCTCATACTCGTAGTGATTATGAAAAATTTTCGTCCCTTTGTACCGACGAGTTTATTGATCAAATTGATGAAGAAGAATTTATTGAAACCTGTAATGAGATGAATCCAAATTATGGCCCTTTAGTAAAACTAGAGTACATGGGAAGTTTGGAGAGGGTTGAGTTAGTGCAATTTCTATGGAAAGGAAACTTCCATCATGCTGAAGAGCAAATATTAGTCACCGCCAGTTTTGCCAAAGCAAAGAATATTCCATTGATTGAATGGTTGTGGATTGAATAATTAAATAGAATTGAAGGGTTTATCAATGGCAAAAGTAGCAGTTATTTATCATAGTGGTTTTGGACACACAAAGCGTCAAGCAGAAGCCGTGGCTAGAGGTGCAGAAGAAGTTTCCGATATTGAGGTAGTCATTTATAGCGTCGCTGAGGCAGGTGAGGATATTGATGTGTTTGATGATGCGGATGCTATCATTTTCGGCTGTCCAACTTATATGGGTAATGTTTCTGCGGATATGAAGAAATTCCAAGAAATTGCGGCTAGCAAATGGTTCAGCATGGGCTGGAAAGATAAAATTGCTGGTGCTTTTACGAATTCATCTTCTTTTTCAGGAGATAAGATGAATACTTTGTCGTCCATTATGATAAACGCTATGCAACACGGCATGATCTACGTCGGCACAGCGATGTTTCCTGCGCCAAACGAAACAGATGCTTTAGAAAACCTAGAAGGGCCTTCAAGTAATGCACTTAATCGTGTTGGTTCATCAATGGGGCCTGCTGCCAGTAGTTTTCAAGTTAACCCACCCCAAGCGCCAGGAGCTGGCGATATTGCCACGGCTGAGGCCTATGGACAAAGAGTTGCTAACATAACTCTACAGTTCAAACGTGGACGTGGCTAAGGATAAGTTTTATCATAGCGCTTAATGATTTATAGATTGCCAGGTTTGGTAGATTAAACCCGCAATAACAAAAAAACGAACCCCTCAGCTGCGACCACTATGGATGGTGGAAGATAGAACAATGCAGGAGCAATTGTCGAACTGGGGGTCCATACCGAATTCTTCAGCATGACTAGGGATTCAGTGTCTTTAAAATTTAACAAAAGAAATAAATATCATGTTTGAAAATCTCTTCACCTTAGGCAATTTGGTCGATCTAGTTATGTTGGTCATGTTGCAAGCTGTTTTAGGCTTCGATAATTTACTTTATATCTCTCTTGAGTCGCGTAGAGCGCCGGCAGACAAACAATCTTATGTGCGTAAAATGGGTATTGCACTTGCAGTTATCTTCCGAATTATTTTACTAGTAGTTCTGGTCAAGCTAATTGGTTTGGTTAGAGAGCCGTTATTTGACATTAATTGGGAAGGTGTTGTCACTGGTGAATTTAATCTACACGCCATCATTGTTCTTTTTGGTGGGGTATTTATTATGTATACCGCGATTAAAGAAATCTGGCATATGATGAATCTTGAACAAGCTGCGAACCACGAGAGCTCAGCTAAGTCCACCGGCAACGTCATCATGTTAATTGTTGTGATGAACGTAGTTTTCTCATTTGATTCAATTCTCTCGGCAATTGCTCTAGCCGGAGATAATATTGTAGTAATGGCAACAGCAATTTTGATTGGTGGTCTTTTAATGATTCTTTTGGCAGATGGCGTAACAAGCTTTCTCGAAAAAAATCGCATGTACGAAGTTTTAGGTTTATTCATCCTCTTAGTGGTAGGAATAATGCTGCTGAGTGAAGGCGGGCATATTGCTCATCTTAAGTTCTTTGGTCAGCCAATTGAAGCAATGAGTAAAACGACTTTCTATTTTGTCATTGTTGTAATGGGGCTCACTGATTTTGTACAGTCGCGTTATCAAAGAAAGTTATTGATGAACGCTGGTAAGGCTCATTAATATATTATAAGTTAATGATTGATTAAGCTCATTCGGTTAAAGCTGAATGAGCTTTTTTTATTGGTACCAATATGCAAGAACTGATCTACGCTTTAGAGTTTATTGGATTAATGGCTTTTGCCATATCAGGAATCATTGCGGCAAAGGCTCAAGAAATGGATCCGGTTGGTTTGTATTTTGTAGCCTGTGTGACCGCATTTGGCGGCGGCACAGTACGTGACTTAGTTTTGGATAATCATCCAGTCTATTGGATTCAGCATCAGGAATTCCCAATATTGATTTTAGCTGTGGCAATAGTCTTTGCCTACTTTAGGAATACCAGTAAAGTTAAAGAGTCTCATATTCTAATTCCCGACGCACTTGGATTAGCTATTTTTAGTGTGCTAGGAACAAAGCTTGCAGTAGATATTGAGATGTCGCCATTCATAGCAGTGCTTCTTGGTGTTATGACAGGAACTGTAGGAGGGGTGATGCGTGATGCTTTATGTAATGAAATTCCGTACTTGTTTAGGAAATTACAGCTTTATGGTACATGTGCATTTATTGGCTGCTGGCTTTACATAGGTGTTTTAGAAATTACTGAACAAGAAATTCTTGCGCTTTGGTCAAGCTTTGTATTTATTGTGGTTTTGAGGTTATTAGCAATGCGTTATGATTGGCGTTTGCAAAAACCAAGAAATTGAATCAACTCTCTTGTTCTTCTTTGTCTTTATCTTCTTTTTTGAACTTACTAATAACTTCATCTTGTAATGATAACCAACGATTATAATTTTTAGTGGCAAAGCCAGTTGGGTCAAGATCTAAAACCGTTTTAATTCTTTCACGCATTTGTTTTCTTTGGTTCATGAACATATTCATGCTTTGTTCAAGATAACCACCAACCATGCCTTGTACATTGCTACCGTAAGAGTTAATGACTTGAGATAAGAAATTCCTATTTAAAACCGTATTGCCGTGTTGTTCTTGCTCAGTGATAACTTGGAGTAAGATTTGACAAGTTATGTCATTACCGGTCTTTTTTTCGATAACAGAAAATTCAATTTGCTCGTTGACAAGATTTCGAATGTCACTAAGGGTGATGTAACGACTTTCTTCTGTGTCGTACAAGCGGCGGTTAGGGTATTTTTTTATTACTCGAATATCAGTCATATTAAGAGCTCACTTCGTTGTTCACATTTGTGATGCGTTCGCACATTCTACCGTTGTTTAGCAGTTGATAACAAGTTTTTATTATCAATCTACTTTTTGGCGGAATTGAAAAACTTGCTAAATAACAATATCTTGCGGGCAAATCTTATGGCTATCCCAGTGCGTAATGCCCCAACTAATTATGTTGTTAACACTTTCGCCCTGCAGTTCAAGTGGTGGCTTTTGGCCTAAAAACCGCAGGGCAGCAAAAATATTTTCCGGTGCTTCCATATTATTTAGAGCGGGTGCACCTGTTTGTTTGCTGAGTTTTTTTCCGTCAGATAATAAGGCTAATGGTAGGTGTTTGTAGTTAGGTGCTTGGGCATTCAGGCATTGATATAAGTACAATTGCCTAGGTGTTGAGTCTAATAAGTCAGTGCCTCGTACAATGTTGTTAATACCTTGATGGATATCATCGACTACCACTGCTAATTGATAGGCATATAAACCATCACGCCTTTTTAGAACAAAGTCTCCAACCTCATCGCTTAGATTTTGAGACACTAAGCCATAAACAGCATCATGAAAAAGGAATATTTGCTCATTAATTTTTAATCGTTGTGAGCATTGGTCCTTATATCGTTTTTGTTCACGACAAATCCCGGGGTAAACACCACTGGCAAGCATACTTTCATTTTTCGGATGTTTTAAACGATATTCTTTTAGTTGTTTGTTGGTACACGAGCAAAAGAAGATGAGTTCGTTTTTAGAGAGTTCATGCAAAGCGGCTTCATACGCGTCGGTTCTAGAGCTCTGGTATAGGATGTCACCATCCCATTGCATTCCATGAGCCAATAAGCTGTCTAAAATTCGCTTATCGGAGCCAGGAACTTCACGAGGAGGGTCAATATCTTCAATGCGAACAAGCCATTCGCCTTTATTAGCACGTGCATCAAGGTAACTGGCAAGTGCTGATACAAGAGAGCCAAAATGCAATGGCCCAGACGGAGAAGGGGCAAATCTACCGCGATAGAATTGCCCCTTTGTTTGTGTGTCCATAATGACTGAACTATTTACGTTTTTAGGTTACTTGCCGCGTTGCTTTTCGCGAATTTCGTCTAGTGTTTTGCAATCAATACATAATCCAGCAGTTGGGCGAGCTTCTAGACGACGCAGTCCAATTTCGATTCCACAGGCTTCACAATAACCATAATCACCACTAGAAATATCTTCTAATGAAGAGCCAATTTTTTTAAGTAGTTTGCGTTCACGATCACGAGTGCGCAACTCTAAGCTGAACTCAGATTCTTGAGTGGCTCTATCGCTTGGGTCTGGGAAGTTTGCAGCATCATCTTGCATATGATCCATAGTACGATCAACTTCTTCCATAAGCTCACGTTTCCAAGCATGCAGCACTTCACGAAAATGCTCTTGCATGGCTGAACTCATATACTCTTCACCTTTAATTGGCCTATATGGCTCAACACCATGAATTGGACCAAAGTTACTTGGCTTTAGAGCATCATTGTTTTTCTTACGTTTGTCTGGTTTAACATCGCGTACTCTTGCAACAGCAACTTTCGTTGGAATGGCAGGAGCAGATGGTTTTTTAGGTGCTGGAGTGACTTTCACGGTTTTCTTCTTGATAGTCTTTTTAGGGGGCGCTATTTTACCTGTAGTTTTTGCTTTTGTCGGTTTATTTGCAACAGTTTTTTTAGAACTTGCTTTTTTCTTAGTCACTTTTTTGGCAGGCTTTTTAGGCGCTGTTTTTTTCTTGGTAATTTTTTTCTTTGTTGCTGTTTTTTTAGCTGTCTTTTTACGGCTTACTTTCTTTTTGGCAACTTTCTTTTTAGACACTTTTTTCTTCACGACTTTCTTTTTAGTAGTCGATTTTTTTGTGGCTTTTTTCTTAGCAACTTTTTTCTTAGAGGTTGATTTTTTGTTTGTTTTTTTCTTAGCTACTTTCTTTTTGCTCGCTTTCTTTTTAGTGACCTTCTTTTTAGCGACCTTCTTTTTAGCCGCTACCTTTTTCTTAGTAGTTTTTTTAATAGGCTTTTTCGTGGCTACCTTTTTCTTAGTAGAGCGAGTAATTTTTTTCTTAGTAGCTTTCTTTTTGGCTTTCTTCTTACCTGCCATGACATCTTCCTCTTGAATAAGCTTTAACTGATATAACTATCAGTTAGCTATTTATTAATATTGTCTATATTTCGCGCAAAGCAATGGCATTGGATTTTTGCTGTTCTTGCAATGCTTTGGAAAAATACAGCGACAGAATAATACCTTATTTAGTGTGTAGTTAAAGATAAAAAACAAGCTTCTGTGTACTTTTTATGCGTTTTTATGCAATGTTTAGCCTTACCTTGCACATATTCTATGTGTCTGTGTATTTATGGGAGATGAACCAGTTGATTTGGCGACCAGTTTTTCTGCTGATGTTCGGCAATTACATCAGTATAAACACCGCCGCGCACATTGAATTTTGCAGTAAGACGCATAAAACGCGGGTCTAATAATTCGACTAAATCGTTCAATATCGTATTAGTTACGGCTTCGTGATAGGCGCCTTGTTCTCTATAAGTCCATAAATACAATTTATACGATTTTAATTCAACACAGCTTTTGTCAGCTATGTATTCGAGTTTAAGGCTTGCAAAGTCCGGGTGACCAGTCACAGGGCAAATACAGGTAAATTCGTGAGTTTCAATACGAATTGTATAATCACGTTCAGGATTTGGGTTTGGGAAGGCCAACATCGTTTTACTTGAGTCTTCTTGGTTACGAGAGGCGCTTATTTGATCGGTTTGAGTACTCATAATATTGCTATCGCTCATTAATTCAACAAATCTTAAAATTGCATAAACTATAGGCGTTTATATGCAATTTGGAGGTGGTCTTTTAAGGGTGCACACTTTACACTATCGCTCCTGATTACAACATAGCTAATCAGCAGAAATAATAATAATTTCCAACTCATACTGAGCAATTACATATACGGATTCTTGAATGCGCTTAAGCAAGATTAAACTCGCTGGTTTTAAATCATTTGTCGACCCAATTACTGTAGACTTTCCTACAAACCTTGTAGGTGTAGTTGGCCCTAATGGATGTGGTAAATCCAATATTATCGATGCGGTGCGTTGGGTAATGGGTGAAACCTCAGCCAAAAACTTACGCGGCGACTCTATGGCCGATGTTATTTTTAATGGCTCTAGTGCACGCAAACCAGCTTCAGTCGCCAGTGTAGAGTTATTGTTTGATAATTCCGATGGCACTATAGGTGGTCAATATGCTTCTTATGCCGAAATTTCAGTCATGCGTAAAGTTACCCGTGATGGAACCTCCGATTATTATTTGAATAGTACAAAGTGTAGACGTAAAGATATAACTTCAATTTTCTTAGGTACCGGATTAGGCCCGCGTAGTTATTCGATTATTGAACAAGGTATGGTTTCAAAATTAATTGAAGCGAGGCCAGAAGATTTAAGAGTATTTTTGGAAGAAGCGGCTGGTATTTCTAAATATAAGGAACGTCGCAGAGAAACGTCTAATCGTATTAAACATACACGTGAAAACTTGGATCGTTTAAACGATTTGCGTGATGAGATTGACAAACAGTTACATCACTTGGACCGTCAAGCCAAGTCGGCCGAAAAATATAAAATTCTCAAACAAGAAGAACGAAAAGCCAAAGCAGAATTGTTAGCCTTACGTTTACGCGATATGCAAGGCCAATCTGAAAAGCAAGAAAAATTTCTAAGCGAGCATGAAATAGCCGTTGAAAAATCGCTTGCTACGCAACGCGAAATTGAAGCTGAAATTGAAATGGGTCGTTCTAGTCAAACCGAAGCCAATGATAGTTTTAATGAAGTGCAAAGTAATTTTTATAAAACTGGGGCTGATATATCGCGTTTAGAGCAAAGTATTCAATACGCTAAGGAATTACGTCAAAGCCAAGAAGAACAACTTAAACAAGCACAAGCAAATGTAACTGAAACGCAGGGTCACATTAAACGTGATCAAGAACAGATAGCTATTTTTGCACAAGAAATTACGGAACTAGAGCCTGAACAAGAAGCTTCCCAAGCAAGAGTTATGGCATCGCGCGAGCAATTGCAACTAGCAGAAGATAATAGTCAGAAATGGATGCGTGAGTGGGAAGAACTCAACATGCAATCCAAGGAAGCACAAAAGACGACAAATATTGAAAGTACTCGTATTGAGCATTTAGAAAGTCAGATGTCGTCGGAGTTGAACCGGCGTGACAAACTACGTGAAGAACGAGGCGCTTTTTCAATGGACTCTTTTGAAGCGTCTATTGCTGAGTTACTTTCTAATCGAACTGCACAAGAAGCTGTTGTTGCCCAATTACAGGGTAGCCTAGATGAAGCATCAAATTCTATTCGTGCTAAACGCGATGAAGAAAATCAAGTTTCTAAAGAATTAGATACCTCACGCCGTGAACATCAAAAAGCCAGTGGGCGTTTAGCTTCAGTTAAGGCCTTGCAAGAAGCGGCTTTAGGTAAAAAATCAAACCACATGCTTAAATGGATGGAACGTGAGGGCTTAGAAAATGCCCCACGTTTAGGTGAAACGCTGCGGGTAAATAAGCAATGGGAAACTGCGGTTGAAACGGTTTTAGGTCCCGCTTTAGAAGGAGTTTGCGTAGACCAGGTTAGAGACTATGTTGAAGGTCTAGCAGGTTTGCAAGCGGGTCAAGGTATTTTACTTGATGGCAAACTAAGTAATACCAACACCAGTGGCAGTCTTGCTAATCAAGTAGAAGGTGACTTAGCAAAGTTAAGTGTTTTGCAAAATGTATTTACGGCTGGTTCTTTACAAGAGGCATTACAAAAACAATCAAATTTAGAAAAACACCAATCCGTAATTACCAGTGATGGTTTATGGTTAGGTCCTGACTGGGTACGTGTCACTAAAGCTGAAGACAGTAGAGCTGGTGTACTGGCTAGAGAACAAGAGGCGCGTGACCTAGAGCAAAGTATTAAAAGCTTAGAAAGTAAAATTGAAACTTTAGCTGAGAAGCAAAAAATGCTTCGCAGCCAAGTAAAAATGCAAGAGCAAGAGCGTGACGAAACTCAAGCTGAGGCTAATCGTGCAAATAGACAGTTTGCTGATTTGCGAGCTAGACTTTCTTCACAAGAAGAGCAACGTACACAATTAAGTGAACGTATTACCCAACTCGATGGCGATGTAGTCAGTCTTGATGTGCGTATACAAGAGGGCGAGGCTAAGACCAAAGAAGCAAGAACACGTTTAGATGCTGCTATGCAGGTATTAGCAGGTTTTGCAGATAAACAAGAAGAGTTGGATTCAACACGTGAATCAGTACGTACACAACTAGCTGAGGCACGAGCTAAAGCACAACTTGATCAAGAGCAAAGTCAAGCTCTAGCAGTTCGCTTCGAGTCACGTAAAGCCGCTCATGACTCGTTGAGTCAAAACCTTGAGCGTATGCAAAATCAAATTGCTCAGCTGGAAGAAACCAGTTCTGGTTTGACGCGTCAACTTCGTGTTGGTGTCGAACCTCAAAAAGAACAAGAAAGTCAGTTGGCAGAACTCCTTAAGCTTCGCACAGGTATTGAAACTGAAGTTAAAACGGCTCGTCAAAAACTTGAAGAAATTGAAGCAAACTTAAAAGAAAAAGAACAAGCTAGGCTAAAAGCTGAATCACATGTGCAAGGTGCACGTGAAGAGTTTCAGAAAATTCGTATGGCTCTGCAAGAAATTCGCGTTAGACGCGATACGGTTAATGAGCAATTACAGCAAACTGGTTTTGAGTTTGAAGAGCTTGAGAATCAATTAACCGATGAAGCCAATATTAAAGATTGGCAAGAGAATCTTGAATCTATTGAGCGTCG
>CALHVH010000107.1 GCA_938039225.1 uncultured Gammaproteobacteria bacterium | reverse complement strand
TAGAATCCGCACAAGCGCAGGAACTAAATTTACAAATGGCAGAAATTATGCGAGTAAGTTTAGACCCAGGCCGACATCATGTGATTTTAAATCAAGGAGCACAACTTGGAATTAATAAAGGTCAAGTTGTTATTGATGCAGAAGGTTTAATGGGACAAATAATTCGCACCGACCCCTTACAATCAGAAGCGGTATTAATTACTGACTCTAATCACGTTACACCAATTGAGGTAAATCGTAACGGATTAAGGAATATAGCCTATGGAAACGGTGATGATAAACTTTTGCACTTACCCTACTTTGCTCAAAATTCTGAAATCAAAGAAGGTGATTTATTAGTAACATCAGGGTTAGGCGGTCGTTTTCCGGTTGGCATTCCAGTTGCTAAAATTATCAAAATCAAAACTGACCCCAGCAAAACTTTCTTAGAAGTTTACGCTGAACCCATTGCCGCTTTAGACCAAAGTCGTTTAGTTGCTGTGGTTAAAAACGATGATAATTTCGAACGTCGTAAAGCACGTACCAAAACTCCAAACGATATCGACTCCGAATCAACACGTACAGAAGTAGCTAAAGCCGATATCGCAGAAACACAGCCAAACCCTGAAGAAACCGAGACGCAAAACCCAACTAACGTCAGTCACTAACTTCATGCATCAATTCAGTTCTCGCGAAATTAATTTGCGAATAATCTTAAGTGTTTTAATTGCTCTTCTGTTAACAACTATCCCTTTAGTTGATTCAGTAAATTTTTATCGTCCTTTATTTATTCCCTTAATTGTATTGTATTGGGCTATTTTTCATCCCATTCATTTTGGTCTAGGCAAATCATTATTTGTTGGAATAAGCTTAGAAGTGATGCAGTCTTTATTGATAGGCCAAGCCTCGATTGGTTTAATCTGTATTGCATTTTTCGCTTTAAGTAATAGTCGACGTTTGCAGCTTGCTGCTGTTCCACAACAAATGCTTACCGTTTTATTCTTACTCTTATTTTTTCAATTTACTCAAGTATGGATAGAAAATATTTTAGATAGACCGAGTGACTATTATGCGCGCGGAATAGCCGCATTAATCAGTGCAAGTCTTTGGCCAGGAATTATTTATTTTATGCGCGGTCTGATTCTTAGAAAAAAAAATCCACCTAAGTAAGCCCTCTCCTATTCATTTCAAGTCGGTCCTTTCACATTCATGAAGCTAATTCGAACCCGAAAACGCATGAAGAACACTCACCTAGAAAAACAGGTGTTTAATCTGCGTCTCGTTATAGCAGTTTTCATCATTTTTGTTTTATTTGCCGTGCTTTTTGGGCGATTGGCCTATTTACAGGTTACTAATCATCAGTATTACAGTGATTTATCTGCAGGTAATCGAATTCGAATTGAACCTATCCCACCCAATAGGGGCTTAATTTACGACCGAAATGGAGTTGTTTTAGCTGAAAACGTACCTACATTTGAATTAGTTATTATTCCAGAAGAAACTAAAGATATTACGGCCACCATTGCTAAAATTGAGCAGTTTATTACGCTTAGCGATGAACAAAAAACTCGTTTTCAACGTCAAAAGAAACGTTATCGCTCATTTGAAAAAATACCTTTACTGCATCACTTATCCGAGGAAGATGTAGCCGCAATTGCCGCCAATACCGCAGATTTACCTGGTGTACATATCCGGGCACGACTTTCTCGTTTTTATCCACTTGGTCCTGAAACTGTGCATGTGGTTGGCTATATGGGTGGCATTAATGATAAAGATTTACAACGTATAGACAGCCGAGCCTATTCTGGCACGTCCTACATTGGTAAAACGGGCATTGAACAAACTTTTGAAAATGAACTACTAGGTACCGTTGGATACCGACAAGTCTTAACCAATGCTCGTGGGCGTATGTTAGAAGTGATCCAAGATGACCCTCCTACTTCGGGTCAAGACTTACGTTTAACACTCGATATCTCTCTACAATCCATTGCCATGGACATCATGGGAGATCAAAGAGGTGCCGTGGTTGCACTTAATCCTCAAAACGGTGAAATTTTAGCTTTAGTAAGCTCCCCCAGTTACGATGGCAATGGTTTTAGCAAAGGCCTAACTCAAGCCGAATTTGATTTACTACTCAATAATCCAGATAAACCTTTATTAAATCGTTCGATAAGTGGACTTTATCCGCCAGGTTCAACGGTTAAGCCAATGATTGGCTTAGCCGGACTAGAATTAGGCAAAACCAATAAGGCACACAGCAGTTATTGTCCTGGATTTTTTAAACTCCCAGAAAATGAACGCCCATATAGAGACTGGAAACGCACTGGGCATGGGCACGTTAATTTATTCAGCGCTATAACCCAATCCTGCGATGTCTATTTTTACGAACTTGCTTTAGAACTAGGCATTGATCGTTTACATGACTATTTACAGCAGTTCATGTTGGGTGAAACCATTGACCCTGGCATTAGAGGAAGCAAAAAAGGCCTCCTACCTTCTCGCGAATGGAAAAAAGCTAATTTTAAAAACCCAGGCGATAAAGTGTGGTTTCCAGGTGAAACTGTGATTACCGGCATTGGACAAGGGTATATGCTGACATCACCCTTACAACTTGCTACGGCGACAGCAATTGTCGCCAACCGTGGCGAATACCATCAACCACATCTAATTAAACGTATAGGTAAAGCCTACCAAATTGATTTTAATGATAAAACCAAGCACTATACGGCCGTTAAAGCACGTAAAGAAAATTGGGATGAAATTATTGCAAGCATGGAATCCGTTGTACATGGCGAAGAAGGCACAGCGCGACATATAAGTAGAGATTTAGATTTCAAAATGGCTGGTAAATCCGGAACCGCTCAAGTCTTCACCCTAGGCGAAGACCAAGAGTATGACGCTGAAGAGTTGGCTGAACGTCTTAGAGACCATTCCTTGTTTATAGCTTTTGCTCCTATTGAGAAACCTGAAATTGCCGTTGCTGTGATTGTAGAAAATGGGGGCGGCGGAAGTTCAGTTGCAGCACCTATTGCGAGTAAAGTGATACAGGCACACCTTAAAAATCTTGCCAAAGAAAATGCCTCTGATTTAATCACAACAGCACAAGCAAATGCGTTGCCCAGTGATTTTAAAGACAATGACAGCGTGAATACACAATGATTCGTAAATTAATCAATTTATTGCGTGGCAAAGGCGATATCAATACAGAAAGCGGACTCTTTTATCGTTTGCATATAGATAGTGTTTTACTGACCTTGTTGTTAATCGTAGCAATATTTGGATTCTTTGTTTTATACAGTGCTGGCAATCAATCCACAGGACTAATTACTAGGCAGGCTATTCGATTAGCAATCGCTCTTGGTGTCATGTTTGTTGTTGCGCAGATTCCTCCCAAATTCTTAAGAATCTGGTCACCATTATTGTTCATTATTGGCTTAGGTATGCTGGTAGCTGTTGTGTATGTGGGTGATGTGGGCAAAGGCGCTAAGCGCTGGTTAGACTTAGGTTTTATGCGTTTTCAACCGTCTGAACTCATGAAGCTTGCTGTTCCAATGATGATTGCATGGTATTTGCACTTTCGTGCCCTACCCGCGAGTTTCAGTGTCAATATAATTGCCCTCACATTAATTGCCATACCGACTGCCTTAATCTCTATTCAGCCAGATCTTGGCACATCCCTACTGATCGCTGCCTCCGGTATATTTATCATTTTATTAGCCGGCTTATCATTACGTCTTATTCTTATTAGTTCGTGTTTGGCAGTTATCGCTGCTCCCGTTTACTGGTTTACCCTAATGAAGGATTATCAGAAAACCCGCGTTCTTACCTTACTAAACCCTGAAAACGACCCACTAGGTTCGGGTTACCATATCATTCAATCCAAAATTGCCATTGGCTCTGGCGGCATTTTCGGTAAAGGTTGGCTTAATGGCACGCAGGGACAGTTAGAATTTTTACCAGAACGAACTACGGATTTTATTTTTGCTGTTTTAGGAGAAGAGTTTGGTTTAATGGGCTTACTCATTTTACTCTTTGTTTATTCTTTAATTATCATCCGCGGTCTAATCATTGCCTCACAAGCCAACGATACTTATGAGCGATTATTGGCTGGCAGCATCAGCCTTACTTTTTTTGTTTATGTATTTGTTAATACTGGAATGGTAACAGGCTTACTACCGGTGGTCGGAGTACCTTTGCCCTTAATTAGCTATGGCGGCACATCCATGGTTACACTGATGGCAGGTTTTGGTATATTGATGTCTATTCAAACCCATAAACGCATGTTTAGTAACCTGCGTTAATGCAACACATAATACTCACAAAGATTTGTTTTAATTAAACTCTTACTCTTAATTAGGTATACAAAAAATTATGTCATCACATAAAACCACATTATTTTTACTCTCTAGCCTCTTGTGCTTAATAGCCTGCACACCTACAGCCAGCAATATAGATGCAAGTCCTGCTGAAACTCAAAAAAATCAAACAGTGCAGGATAAAAAGATAGTAAAAAAAGTAGTTAAAAAACCACTGGATAACACGATTGTCAAAGACTACCCTTGGCCAACTGAGACTGACGAAGAACTAGCTATTCATGCTGCTGCTGAAACACTAGACTTAGAACGCCCATTGGTTAAAGCCTTTATAAAAAAAATGGCTGACGAACATGGCTTTGAAGCAACATACATTTCAGAGGTTTTATCGCAATCCGCCAACAAGCATTCCATCTTAAAAGCTATTTCACGTCCAGCCGAAAAAAGTAAGGAATGGTTTGAATATCGTCCTATATTTTTAACCGATAAACGCATTAATAAAGGTAAAGAATTTATTGAGACACATGCAGTAGCTTTGCAAAGTGCAGAAGATACTTATGGCGTACCAAAAGAAGTAATCGCCGCAATTATTGGGGTTGAAACCTACTACGGCAAAATTACGGGGAAGTACAAAGTCTTAGACGCTTTGGTCACTCTTGGATTCAATTACCCACCGCGCGCCAATTTTTTTAGAAAAGAACTTGAAGAGTTTTTTTTACTAAGTCGTGAAGAAGAATTTGATGCCACTGCAGTATTAGGCTCCTATGCTGGCGCAATGGGTAACGCTCAATTCATTTCTTCCAGCTATCGCCATTGGACTGCCGATGGCGATGGCGATGGTAAGCGCGACCTGTGGAATAGCTGGCCTGACGCAATACACAGCGTGGCCAATTATTTCAGCGACCATAACTGGAAAAAAAATCAAGCCGTTATTACTTCGGCAAAACTTCCAGAAGATCTTAAAAAATCCTTTACAAAAACTAAAGTGAATTTAGACGATCACACGATTGGAACTTTACAAGACCTAGGAATTATTTTTAGCACAGACCTTAAACGAGATGACCCTGCCTTATTGGTTGTAATGCAGCAAGAAAAAAACACAGATTACTTTGTGGCATTTAATAATTTCTATACCATTACACGTTATAACCGCAGCCCAATGTACGCTTTGGCCGTGTATCAACTCAGCCAAGAGCTAAACCAGTAAACACTTAACCTAAAACTATTACTAAAAAGAATCTTAGCATGCGAAATAAAATTGGACTCTTGATTGTTACTCTACCTTTGATTCTAGCCGGCTGTAGTTTTAGTCAAGCACCAAATAGCTCAACATCGATACCAAGGCCTATTGGTAATAACACTAGCTCACCTATAACACCACCGGCAACCAGCCCTAGTGTTCCAGCTCAAGTGAGCCAAGAAAACATTGAGCGTTTCTATGTAGTGCATGGGAGACGTTATGCCGTGATGAAATCCAGCCAGGGGTTTAGCGAGACCGGCACCGCCTCTTGGTATGGCGACCCATTTCATGGTCGTAAAACATCAAACGGCGAAATTTATGACATGTATCAAATGACTGCTGCTCATAAACACCTACCATTACCAACATTCATAGAAGTTACAAACCTTCGCAATAACAAAAGCGTTGTATTGCGAGTCAATGACAGAGGTCCTTTTGTCGGTGATCGGGTATTGGATTTATCTTTTGCTGCTGCCAAAGAACTTGATGTGATTCAATCGGGTACAGCACCCGTAAGCATCCGAGCCTTAGATGATCTCAATTTCTCTGAGGATGAATCGCGCTCCCTCAAACCCAATCAGGCAAATTACATACAAGTAGCCTCGTTTACTGCACATGACAACGCTTTTGCATACCAAAAGCGACTGATTAACAATGGAATCAATAACTCACGAATTGTTCAAGTTAGAGATAGTCGAGGTCAGGATCTATTGCGAGTACAAATTGGCCCGGTAAAGACGGGAGAAGACTACGATCTACTAATAAAAAAACTCAGTAATATTGGCATAAATAAGACTCTACTTGTTTCTGAGTAAATCCCAATAGACATCTCCAATCAGTTAAAATACAACTCACTTTTATTTATATAGATAATAGAACTTTATATTACGGAATTAATCCCAATATTTGATTATCTATTTGCCTGCACGATATAACCTATTTACATATATAAACAGACCTTATGAAAAAATTTACTATTTTTAGCTGCGTTCTAATCCTGCAATTTTTTGCCTTAAATAGCTTTGCGGCAAATGTGGTACCTCAGCCTCCTACCATCTCGGCCAGTAACTATTTGTTATTGGATTCAAAAAGCGGACAGGTATTAGCAGAAAAAGGTATAGATGAAAAAATAAATCCAGCCAGTATCACTAAAATGATGACCAGCTATGTGATTGCTGATTCTTTAAAGAAAGGTCGTATTAGCATAGACGATGAAGTGTTTATCTCTGAAAATGCATATAAAGCCGAAGGCTCTCGTACCTTTGTAGAAATTAATACTCGCGTGAAGATCATGGATTTGATTCGTGGCTTAGTAATTCAATCGGGCAATGATGCAGCAATTGCCTTAGCCGAACATCTAGCAGGCAGTGAAGGCGCTTTTGTACAAACCATGAATTCATACGCAAAAGAGCTAGGCATGCAAAATACACGTTATGCCAATAGCACGGGGTTTACTGATGAGAACCATTACACCACAGCACGAGATATAGCAATATTATCAAAAGCCTTAATCAACAATCACCCAGAACATTACGCCATCTATAAAGAAAAAGAATTTTCTTATAATGGTATAAATCAAAATAATCGCAATAATTTACTATGGCGTGATGACGCAATTGATGGAATCAAAACTGGACACACTGAAGCAGCAGGTTATTGTTTGGCAGCCTCAGCGGTTAAAAAAAATATGCGTTTAATTAGTGTGGTATTGGGAACCAAAAGCTCTAATGCTCGAATCAATGCAAGCCAAACTTTATTGAATTATGGCTTCAGTTTTTATGAAGCACAAACCTTATACACACCGGATAAAGAAATACTAAAACAAAAAATCTGGAAAGCCGAAGAGGATACTATTTCTTTGAGAGTTAATGAGCCAGTACATGTCACTATTCCACGTGGCCGATATCAAGATTTAAAAATTTCAAGTAATATTTCGTCGCAAATAATTGCCCCGGTAAATAAAGCAACATCTTTAGGCACTCTTGACATTAGTCTTGACGGCGTGACTATTGCGAGTGCAAAACTGTATCCAGCTCAAAACATTGATGAAGCCGGCTTTTTCAAGCGTAGTATGGATGGTGTAAAACTCTGGTTTGCCGATTAAAACTTAGTACAAATAAAATGAACAATAACATCTCGAAAAATACAAACCCGTCGCAAGAAACGCTTATGGAGTTTCCATGTGAGTTTCCACTAAAAATAATGGGCAATAATAAGCCTGAATTTATTGAAATGATGTGCGACCTAGTCACAAAACACATTAGTCATGAAATTTCTCAAGCTGCTATTGATCAGCGCCAAAGTTCAAGTGGAAAATACTTATCGCTAACACTTACCATTACTGCCGAAAGCAAACAGCAATTAGATAATATCTACCAAGAACTTTACGAGCATGTTGACGTAAAAATGACTCTATAAAAAAACTTACATAATGTCAGTCACTATTCAAAAACCTCTTTGCAAACATCTCGGCATTGCTCCCTATCAAGAAACTTGGGATGCAATGAAAGCGTTCACATTAAATCGCAGCGATGACACACAAGACGAACTTTGGTTTTTACAACACCCTCCTGTGTTTACTCAAGGGCTAAATGGCCGCAAAGAACATGAACTCATGCCGGGGGATATACCGGTAATACCCATAGATCGTGGCGGACAAATTACTTACCATGGCCCCGGTCAACTCGTTGTCTATCCTCTAATTGATTTAAGTCGACTCAAGTTAACAACTCGAGATTTAGTTTGCCAATTAGAAAAAGCAATCATTGCTTGTTTAGCCGACTACAATATCCATGCCAAAGGCAGGCGTGATGCCCCTGGCGTGTATGTCGATAAGCGCAAAATTGGAAGCCTGGGTTTACGCATTAAAAAACAACGTAGCTATCATGGTCTTTCCTTAAACGTAAATATGGATCTTGAACCTTTTCTACGCATCAACCCGTGCGGATATCAAGGCTTAGTAATGACTGATATTCAAAAAGAATCTCAAAGCACCCTATTTATTAGTGTGGAAGAAATTGCCGCAAAACTTGAAAAACACCTGATTACCTATCTTGGCTACTAATTCTATTACCCCAGCCAAACACTACTTGCATTAAAGCCTGTTAAAATATACCTATGACTACTACTAGCAAATCGGCAAACCGACCAGAACGCCCTAAAAAACTTGAAGCAGGAAAAAAAATGACTGCTGCAGAAAAAATGGCGCGCATTCCTGTAAAAATAGAACCTACGGTAAAAGCACTGCGTAAACCCGATTGGATTAGAGTGAAACTACCTTTAAGTAATAAGGTAGACAAGTTAAAAGAAAAACTCCGTGCGAATAGCTTAGTAACCGTGTGTGAAGAAGCTAGCTGTCCTAATCTAACCGAGTGTTTCACAAAAGGTACAGCCACATTTATGATCATGGGCGATATTTGTACTCGTCGTTGCTCATTTTGCGATGTCGCACACGGCCGGCCTAATACATTAGATAAAAACGAACCTCAAAATCTTGCTAAGACCATACAAGATATGGGCTTGAAGTATGTCGTTATCACTTCAGTTGATAGAGATGATTTATTAGATGGCGGTGCTCAGCATTTTGTTGATTGCATAAGCGCAATCCGCTCTCGTACACCACATGTGAAAATTGAAGTATTAGTTCCTGACTTTAGAGGTCGTTTAGATAAAGCCTTAGAAATTACCCAAAAAGCTCTACCCGATGTATTTAATCACAACTTAGAAACTGTTCCTCGTATTTATCGAAAAGTTAGACCGGGTTCTGATTATCAACACTCTTTGAATCTTTTAAGTAAATTCAAGGCGCAAAATCCAAACATTACTACTAAATCGGGGATCATGGTTGGGATTGAAGAGACCTATGAAGAAGTTATTGAAGTGATGCAGGATTTACGTAAACACAATGTTGATATGCTTACTGTTGGTCAATATTTACAACCCAGCAAGCATCACTTACCAGTGACCAGATATTGGACACCTGAAGAATTCAAACAACTAGAAACTCAAGGTTATGCAATGGGCTTCAAACATGTCGCAAGTGGGCCTATGGTTCGAAGCTCGTATCATGCTGATTTACAAGCAGAAAATCAATTTGCCTCGCTAAGTTAGGTCCCTAGCCTTATTTTTGTTGTATTTACGCAACACTTAGTTGCAAATGAAAGCGCAACACCGCTTTGGCTCGCATTTTTAGTCGCTAACGAATTTCTTTAAACTGACTAAAAAAGGCTTGAAAATCAAACTTGTTACAAGAAATACACAAGATTGTAAACAAGCATGACTTTTTGTTGCATCAGAGTTTCAGTTCACTTCGCAATCTGTTAAAGTTCGCCTGCTTTAGCTAAATAATGTGCCAGAGAGATTTGTTTCTGGCATTCAATCTTTTTTTTTGGGGATTTACCTTGGAGGTAATTAAATGAAATTTCGTGCTTTAAATACCCTGCTTGCTTCGGCTGTTGTCGTTGCTCTAGCCGGTTGCGCTCAGTCTACTAGCGGTTCTGCTGGTTCACAAAGTGCTGCTAGTCAAGCTGCAGGTCAAACGGCTTCTAGCCAAACTGCTGGTTCACAGTCTGCAAGTCAATCTGCCGGCTCACAACAAGCTGCTGGTTCTCAGTCTGCTGGTCAAACTGCTGGCTCTCAGTCTGCTGGCTCTCAGTCTGCTGGCCAATCAGCTGGTTCACAATCTGCTAGCCAATCAGCTGGTTCACAACAAGCTGCTGGTTCACAGTCTGCTAGTCAATCTGCTGGTTCACAACAAGCTGCTGGTTCACAGTCTGCTAGTCAGTCTGCTGGTTCACAGCAAGCTGCAGCTCCTGTAGCGCAAGCTCCTGTAATGGCTCCAAAAGAAGACAATTCAGCAATGAAAGCTGAAATGATGAAGCGTGAAGCTGAAATCGATCGTCTTCGTCGTGAGTTAGCTCTTGCACAGAGCGCACCTACACAAATTAAAGAAGTTTGTGGTGCTAACTGTGGTGGTAACGATTTATTCCCACCAAACGCAAAAGCTGGTGAATGTTACGCTCGTGTAATCATTCCTGCTACATTCAGAACTGAGTCAGAGCAAGTAGTTAGTCGCGAAGCGTCTTCACGCATCGAAACTATTCCAGCTACTTACAAAACTGTAACTGAGCAAGTATTGGTACAACCTGCGTTC
>CALHVH010000106.1 GCA_938039225.1 uncultured Gammaproteobacteria bacterium | reverse complement strand
CTGGTTACATCGGCAACTAAATAGAATCTTGACTTAGCCGTCTAGACGTCTATACTTCTGTATCAATTTTCAAACAATTATCCTAAAACCACTTTTCGAGAACCTTATGCATAAAGAAACCCAGAGCATCCATTCAGGATACGACACCGACCCAACCACTAAATCAGTAGCAGTACCAATTTATCAAACTGTGGCTTATGAATTTGATAATGCTCAACATGGTGCCGACTTATTCAATTTGGCCGTACCTGGCAATATTTACACTCGTATCATGAACCCTACTGTAGACGTGCTTGAAAAACGCGTTGCAGAATTGGAAGGCGGTATTGCAGGTCTTTGTGTATCTTCGGGTAGCGCGGCAATCACTTATGCCATTTTAAACCTAGCAAAAGTTGGCGATAATATTATTACCACTTCAAAACTTTATGGTGGGACCTACACCCTGTTTAAACATATGCTTAAAGATTTAGGTATTGAAGTTAGATTCGCACCGTCTTCAAATCCTGAAGACTTTAAAGACTTATTTGATGAAAGAACTAAAGCGGTATTCTGTGAAAGTATTGGCAACCCTTCCGGAAACATTGTTGACCTTGAAGCCTTAGCTAAAGTTGCTAATGAAAATAACACACCTCTAGTGGTTGATAATACCGTGGCAACACCGGCATTGATTAATCCAATTGCCTATGGTGCAAATATCGTTGTGCATTCACTAACTAAATACATTGGTGGTCACGGTAATTCAATTGGCGGCATTCTTGTCGACGGTGGTAATTTCCCGTGGGCTGAGCATGCTGAAAAATTCCCTCAATTCGCTGAGCCAGAACCTAGTTATCACGGCGTTGTGTATAACGAAGCATTTGAAGCTGCTGCCTTTATTGCGAGAGCAAGAACAGTTCCTTTAAGAAATACCGGTGCTGCCCTTTCACCGTTTAATGCCTTTTTAATTCTTCAAGGCCTTGAGACTTTATGCCTAAGAATGGAAAGACATACAGAGAATGCACTTAAAGTGGCAAACTTTTTAGAACAACACGATAAGGTTACTTGGGTAGACTTTGCTGGACTGGAATCACATTCAGATCATGCATTAGCTCTGAAATACACTAATGGTAAGCCTTCATCCCTATTAAGTTTTGGTATTAAAGGTGGATTTGATGATGCGGTTAAGTTTTATGATGCTTTAAAAATATTTAAGCGTTTAGTAAATATTGGTGATGCTAAATCTTTAGCCTGTCACCCTGCTTCTACTACTCACCGTCAGTTAAGTGAAGAAGAACTCAAATCTGCAGGCGTTAAACCTGAAGGTATTCGCTTATGTGTTGGTATTGAACATATTGATGATATTTTGGAGGATTTAACTCAGGCATTGAGTGCTTAAGTTTTAATTAGTACTTTACGAAAGTGAAAGCTCCTATAAAGGGGCTTTTTCTGTATATGGTTTTCACAAATTGATTTTTTAGACTTTCTGCAGCAATATTTTCTTTTAAAAAAAGGACACACACTATTTCCTACGAGTTTATCAGATTTTTCCTACATAGATAATTTGTTGATTCATTTAGAATTGAATTCACTTTCACAGCAAAAGGATTTGCTATGACAATTGCTCGACGGCAACTGATTGATGCCGACACAACACCTTATTACCACATTATCTGTCGTTGTGTGCGACGAGCATTTTTGTGTGGGGTCGATAATTACGACGGTCGTGATTACTCTCATCGCAGAGACTGGATCGAAGAAAAGCTGCATAGTCTTGCTAAAGTATTTGCTATTGATATAGCTGCTTATGCGATTATGAGCAATCATTATCACTTAGTTTTAAGGATTGACACAGAGCTTTCAACTTCGTGGAGTCTTGAGCAGATCTTCACTCAATATTCAGCATTACATAGATGTCATACTGTAGTTCAACAATTCATCGATGGCATAGAACTCTCTCCAGCTCAAATGCTAATTGTGTATGAGTTAGCTGAACTGTATAGAGAAAGGCTTTCATCCATCAGTTGGTTGATGAAGCTTTTAAATCAATACATTGCCCTTAAAGCGAATAAAGAAGATAACTGTAAAGGAAAATTCTGGGAATCAAGATTTAAATCCCAAGCCTTATTAGATGAGTCGGCTCTACTGACATGCATGGCCTATGTTGACCTCAATCCGATTCGAGCTAATGTATCTAAAACACCTGAACAGTCTGATTACACATCAATTCAAACTCGAACGGGTAATAATCAAAGAAACACAGCATCTATTCGAGAAACGTTACTTGAATTCATGGACAATACTCAAGAGTATGGTGATAAACGTTTACCCATCTCAGAAAATGATTATTTCTCTTTAGTCGACTGGACGGGTCGGTGCGTACGTGAAAATAAACGTGGCACTATTCCAGCTGATATTGCCCCAATCTTAGAGCGACTCAATATGACTCACCATGAGTGGTTACGGCATACTCAATTCTTTGAAGCACGCTATAAACGCGTTGCAGGCACAGTTCAATCTATTAAACGTGCCGCCAAACTATTCAAACGTCAGTGGTTTCACGACAAGCCAGCCAAACCAATTCCTAGTTAAGAAATATCAAATAAATAAAATATCATACT
>CALHVH010000105.1 GCA_938039225.1 uncultured Gammaproteobacteria bacterium | reverse complement strand
GAACAAAAGTAGCAAGATTCGAAACAATTTATCGGCTGCTGAAGAAATTTTAGAAGAAGATCATTTTGGACTTGAAAAAGTTAAAGAAAGAATCCTTGAGTATTTAGCTGTTCAACAACGAGTTAAAAAACTGAAAGGTCCGATTCTTTGCTTGGTAGGTCCTCCTGGTGTGGGTAAAACCTCATTGGGCAAAAGCATCGCTCGCGCAACCAACAGAGAGTTTGTTCGCATGGCATTGGGTGGGGTAAGAGACGAGGCTGAAATTCGTGGCCATCGCAGAACCTATATTGGCTCTATGCCAGGGAAAATCATTCAAAAGTTAACTAAAGTCGAAAAAAGGAATCCATTATTTCTTTTAGATGAAATAGATAAGATGTCTGCGGACTTTCGTGGGGATCCTTCATCGGCTCTACTAGAAGTTTTAGACCCCGAACAAAACAATTCATTCAGTGATCATTATTTAGAAGTTGATTTTGATTTATCGGATGTCATGTTTGTAGCAACTGCGAATAGCTTGAATATTCCAGGCCCATTGCGTGATCGCATGGAAATAATTCGTATTCCAGGTTATACCGAAGACGAAAAGGTCAATATTGCTAAACGTTATTTAATTCCTAAGCAAAGTAAAAATAACGGATTGAAAAAAGACGAAGTGTCTATTTCTGATAAAGCTGTGGCCGATATTGTGCGTTATTACACGCGCGAAGCCGGTGTGCGTGATTTGGAAAGACAAATTGCTAAAATCTGCCGAAAAGTAGTTAAAGAAAACTTATTGCTTGGAAAAAAGAAAGTAACTAAGAAAAAAGTTGCGACTAAATCTGAAGGGGCTAAAACGACTAAGAAAGCTACGATTAAAACCACCTTAGTTCGTCCAAATAGTTTAGAAAAATATTTAGGCGTAAAACGTTATAGCTTTGGGTTGGCAGATGAAAATAATCAAGTGGGTCAAGTCACTGGATTGGCATGGACACAAGTCGGTGGCGAGTTACTTCGTTTAGAGTCAGCGATTGTCAAAGGCAAAGGTAAGCTTACTCATACCGGTCAACTTGGCGATGTAATGAAAGAATCCATTCAAGCGGCCATGACGGTTGTGCGCAGTCGAGCGGATGTACTGGGAATTGATATGGATTTCTTCAGCAATCATGATGTACATATTCATGTTCCTGAAGGTGCTACCCCTAAAGATGGTCCAAGCGCCGGTATTGGTATGTGCACCGCGTTGGTTTCGGCATGCACAAATATCGAGGTTAGAGCGGATGTCGCTATGACCGGAGAAATAACCCTACGAGGCGAGGTCTTACCGATTGGCGGGCTAAAAGAAAAATTGCTCGCAGCCCACCGAGGAGGAATTACTACGGTTCTGATTCCAGAAGAAAATCGCAAAGATTTGGCTGAAATTCCAGATAACATCAAAAAACATTTAGATATTAAATGTGTTCAATGGATAGATGAGGTCTTAGAAGTCGCTTTGGTCAGGCAGCCAGAGCCTTTGGTTAAAGCCATGGCTAAATCGACAAAAGAAGCTAAGCGCAGTTCTAAAAAAGGAGTGCATGCGCATTAGTTGGCTAAAGCCAAATTTTTCTTTGTATTTTTAGAAAAAGATAGAATTAAAAGGAAATATTTGGCTGTTTTTTGAAGCCATTAGCCCAATAATTAATCTGAATTTTATTAAGAGGCTGATTAAATTAAAAAAAACCGATTTTTCGTACTTTAGGGCTAGCAATCACCATTTACTTGCCGTAGAATGCGCTTCCTCGGGTGCTTAGCTCAGCTGGTAGAGCATCGCCCTTACAAGGCGAGGGTCAGCGGTTCGATCCCGTTAGCACCCACCAAAATCTGGAGCGGTAGTTCAGTTGGTTAGAATACCGGCCTGTCACGCCGGGGGTCGCGGGTTCGAGTCCCGTCCGCTCCGCCAGATATAAGAAGACCACCGTAAGGTGGTTTTTTTATATTTAAAATTTATGGGACGAGAACCTCAGGTTCGACAAAATTGCAGGATTGCAATTTTGCGCAGCTTCGCTGCCCGTAGGGCGAGGTATAGGAAATACAGAGTGTGTCCCGTCCGCTCCGCCAGATATAAGAAGACCACCGTAAGGTGGTTTTTTTATGTCTGTTAAATAATGATTAGCGACTTTGGACAGGTTTATTTGTATGTTTTTTATGCTATGCCAGCTATTCAGGCCAAATAGGCAATTATTAGCTTACTAATTAGTGATTTACGTCTATAAAACCGTGACCAAAAGGTCTTTCACAGTTAGAATAGCGGATTAATTTAATACTGTATTGAATCGCTTTTCCTTTTCAGTACGGCATCAAACGATATTGCTCATATATCAAGATTTTTTTATTAAGGAATTTTCATGCTTCAATCAATACGTAGCCGCATAACTGGTGTACTTGCTCTAGTCATTTTAGGCTTAATCGCTCTTTCATTTGTATTCTTTGGTGTTGCCACACCTTCTGGTGGGCAAGGTTTAACTTATGCCGCTAAAGTAAATGGTTCGGAAGTTCCTTTAAATCGTTTTCGTTCAGAGTTACAGCGTATAGAGAGCCAGCAAGCTCAATTCTATCCGGATGGGATGCCAGAAGAGCAAAGAGCTCAGCTTCGAGAGAACATTCTTAATGGTTTAATTCGTGAAGAATTAGTTAACCAGCGTGTGTACGACAATCGTTATCGCACCAGTGATGAGGCGTTGTTGAAGCAAATAAAGCAGATTCCGCAGTTTCAATTAAACGGTGTTTTTGATCGTCAGGTCTATGAACAACAATTAAGTATTGCTGGGCGTTCCCCTGGTGAGTTCGAGAGAAATACCAAAGCTTCTCTTAGTGTAGGGCAGTTACGCAACGCTCTTACTAATAGTGCTTTTGTTACTGATGCTGAATTAGTTCGCAAGTACGCTTTAGAAAACGAACAGCGTTCGGCAAGTTATGCGATTATTCCTGCAAGCAAATTTAAATCTGAAGTTGTAGTTACTGAC
>CALHVH010000104.1 GCA_938039225.1 uncultured Gammaproteobacteria bacterium | reverse complement strand
TTAGACTGATACTCATGTAGATTCATCTGAGATCCTAAGGGTAATGTTATAAAAATTGGCTGAATTCAGCGTTCAGGGCGCGTATTTTCCCTGAAAGTGCCCAACTAAGCAAAGATGTTGTTTTATTGCCCACACAATATGCCAAGAAAAGTAAAAACAATGGGCATAAGTCACTAATTCGCATACAATTTATGAATGTTGCCTTTAAACAATAAGCTTTCGATTACCCAAGCAGACTCCGAGATTAGCCGACGACTTCTAAGCATCGTCAACTTTGTGCGTTTATTAGCTGCTGGAGTTCTTTTAATTATTTTTGAATTTGTTGGCAGTGCAGGTCCTTGGGGAGTACAAGAGCCCAGTATCTTCAGAGCGGCGGTTATTGCATTATTGATACTTAGTATCTTAATGAGCTTTGGTATATTAAATAAAAGACATAGCCTGACCAGATTGGCTCTAACGGGGAGCTTGATTGATAGCGTAATTTTTGCCATCTTGATGTATAGCAGTGGCGGGTTCGATGGCGGATTGGGATTAATGCTTATTCTTTCTTTAAGTGCCGCCGCATTAGTATTACCAAGACAGGCCGCTTTGTTTTCATCTTCTGTGGGTGTAGTTGCCATACTTACGCAACTACTCATATCTGATTTCGCCAGCACCTCTTCACTGGCTGATTATACAAACGCCGGAATGCTGGGAATTTTACTTTTACTAACCAGTATAGGTGCCCAACGCTTTGGAGAAAATTATCGAGATGCTGAAGCGCTAGCTAAAAGTCGCGGTGTCGATATCGCCAACCTTTCGCAATTGAATGATTATGTGGTACAACGAATGCGTGAAAGCATAGTAGTTCTGGATGAAAATGGCTACACACGTTTAATGAACCAATCAGCTGCTAGACTTTTAGGTGCGCATAACCCAAAAAGTCGATATCATCTATCAGAACTTGCTCCCAAATTACATGCCAAATGGCAGGACTTTATCAAAAACCCTTATGCACGCAATGAGCAATTAGTTACTTTTGACGGCTTAAGCAACTTAGTACCTAATTTCGTTACTCTTGGTTTAGACGCCTCACATGGCACACTGATTTTTATAGAAGACATCAGTTTAATTCAAGAAAAAGTTCAACAATCAAAACTAGCTGCCCTGGGCCGTTTAAGCGCTGGTATAGCCCATGAAATTCGCAATCCCCTTGCCGCCATCAGTCATGCAAATCAGTTGCTTAGCGAGTCAGAAAACCTAGATGAAGACGACCGCTACTTTACAAATATCACAAATAAACAGGTTAAACGGGTTAATCAAATTATTGAGAATGTACTTGGACTTACTAGAGCACCTTTAGATAAACCCGATTTATTAAATATTGAAATTTGGTTGAATAACTATATTGCGGAATACACTGAAACCAAAGAAATCAATCTTGATCAAATCAACATAACTATTGAAAAAGATGAATTTACTAATTCAGATATATCATCTCAACTTGCCCCTTTTGGAGAGTCTCAACTGCGGCAAGTTATTGGTAACATTTTTGATAATGCTTTAAATCATTCAGGACTGACTCCAATAGAGGTTAGAATTGATTGTGTTATTGGACGACATCAAGCATCTGGACGATTAAAATTAGATATTTGTGATAATGGTAAGGGTTTGGAGGAGCATGTCGTTGAAGAACTCTTCGAACCCTTTCAATCAGGAAACAATAGCGGCACTGGTCTCGGGCTATATATTGCTCGTGAGTTATGTTCGCTTAATCAATCCACCTTGGTGGCTGAAAACTTAGAGCAACAAGGGGCTTGTTTTAGAATATTATTTGCAGACTCTGAACGTTGGACTAAACAATAAATAAATTTAAAAAATATTATGGTCTTAAAAGCAAAAAATCAAAAAGCCACTGTTTTAGTCATTGATGATGAACAAGACATTCTCGATTTATTATCAATTACGCTTAAACGCATGGATTTAAACTGCATTACTGCAGCCACACTTGAAGATGGCCGAAATAGCATGAGCGCAAACACCATTGATTTATGCTTAACTGACATGCGCTTACCTGATGGAGATGGCTTAGATTTCGTAGCGTGGATGCAAAAAGACTTTGCACACATTCCTGTTGCCGTAATTACCGCTCATGGTAATGTTAAAGCAGCTGTAAAAGCCTTAAAGCTTGGTGCTTTCGATTTTGTTTCAAAGCCTGTAGATTTAAATTGGTTACGTAAATTAGTAGAAACAGCAATTAAAATCGAAGCGGAAGATTTAGCTGAAGAAAACTTACATGACAAAAAAGGCAAGTCAATTCTAGGCCAATCCGATGCCATCAATAACCTTAAAACTCTCATTAAAAAAGTAGCTCGCAGTCAAGCACCAGTACATATTCGCGGTGAGTCAGGTACCGGTAAAGAACTGGTTGCTCGTTTAATTCACGATATAGGACCAAGAGCTGATCAGCCATTTATTCCAGTGAACTGTGGTGCAATACCCTCAGAACTTATGGAAAGCGAATTCTTTGGCCATAAAAAAGGAAGCTTTACAGGTGCAACTTCAGATAAGCTTGGGCTTTTCCGATCAGCTGAAGGCGGAACGCTATTATTAGATGAAGTGGGTGATTTACCTTTACATATGCAAGTAAAGTTATTACGTGTCATTCAAGAAAAGGCCGTTCGTCCCGTTGGCGGTACAGAAGAAATATCTGCTAATGTAAGAATTCTGAGTGCCACTCACAAGGATCTTTTAGAAAAGGTCAAAGACGGTTCTTTCAGAGAGGATTTATATTACCGCATAAATGTTATTGACATTAATGTTCCTCCATTAAGGGACCGAAATGACGACTTATTCATTCTTGCTGATCACATCATGCAACGTTTAGCAACTGAACAAGGATTAAAACTCCCTATTCTCTCCGAAGAGGCAAAAACCAAACTAAAACACTATCATTTTCCAGGTAATGTAAGAGAATTAGAAAACTTACTTGAACGAGCGATTGCTCTCTCAGATGGTCAGCAAATTCAATCTAATGATTTAATGCTGAGAGAAATCAAAACACAAAGCAATACTGATGCAAGTGGGCTTCACGACATTCTTAATGTTCAAGAAAAAGACCTTATCGAAAAAGCCCTAGCAAAAAACAAATACAATAAAACTAAAACGGCTAAAGAGTTAGGCTTAACGCTTAGACAATTACGTTATAAAATTGAAAAATTAGGGCTTTAGTTATTTTTTACACTCTGAGGGTTTTTCTCTTTTCATAACTTCCAATGCAGGCGTAAAACAAGGAGCCTCATCAAGAATTATCAGTGCATATTTCTCCGCTTCTTCTTGCAAACCCAACTCCACCGCATCTTCCACCACCGTAAGCAGGGATTTTGCTTGAAAAGGTCCAATAAAAATTTTGAAATTTGGTGATTCTACAATCCCATCCCGAATCAACTCATAAGCTTTCATTTTATTACCTTGTTCAAGGTACATATCTCTTAATGCTAAAAAACTTCCATACATCAACGGATTATATTCAATAGATAAAAGATAAAGCTCCTCTGCATCAAGTTTATACAATTGTTGTTCCGGGAATAGTTTCTCTAATTGCTTATACACTTCAGGATTTTCAGAATTATATTTTGCCAAAAACTTAACGGTATCTGCATCATAGTTTTTATTTCTTATCGCTCTACTGAGTTCTTTATCTATATAAGTTAAATCGTTCTCCAAATCACCTTTATAATCACTTTTTGCAATTTGAAGCAATTTATACTTCAAATTAAAATGTGGCAGACTTAGTGTTCTAGGATTAATTAAAGACAGTATTTGAGATTGCTTGAATAAATTTTGATATTTTTTTTGACTCAAATCGGAGGGTAAATAATAAAAAAACAAACTTATGTAAAGGTTTAGTAAAAACATTAAAACCGATATTGTTGAAACGATAAATACACCTAAGCCTAAGCCTCCTGCCAAAGGTAAAACTGATTTTTCCTTTATAGCAAACCTGTTAAAACAGGCCAATAATATTCCAATTAAAATTGCGTTCGGAGCTACATAAAATATGAAATTCACATTTGCTTGTATGAAGTACACGCAACAAGTACTTAATGCAACGAATGCTATCACTAAGCCTTGATTGTCTTTGCTTTTATTAAAAAACAACTTTAAATAAGCATAAATAATATAAGCCGATAAAATACAAATAAAGATTAATTGTATTAATCCACCTTCTACCAAAAACTCAATATAGTCATTGTGCGCATGAAATCCTGCAGTATTAGTATCACTTGCAGGTCTATTTCTAGCGTAAAACTCGGGAAACTGGCTAAAACCGATACCTGTTAATTTATTATTCTCTTTATAGATATCTATTCCAGCCTTCCACATCTCTAGTCTTACAAGTGAAGATTTGTCTTCACTCAAATCCCTAGTCATCGAAGAAAAATCAGCATACCAGTTAATAAATGCAAAACTGGAAATCAAGATAAACAAAAGAGGTAGTAGTTTTTGCTTTATCGATAGCGCAAAACCATCCTTATAAAATTTAGCTACCAACAAAACTCCAATAATTATAAAGGCACCTGTAGCACTTCTTGAATGAGGAGCAAAAAAACCTAAATACCCAAAATACAAATACAGCAATATAAAGTCAGATTGACGCTTTTCTTTTGTAGTCTCAAATTTGGTAATTAACCAATAAACAGTTAATGGAACTATAAAAAATAATAATAGGCCAGCAAAAACATTGGAATCATGAGTTGGACCTTCAGGTCTAACCTTCACAACAATTAAGTGCAAAATGCTCCAACAAAAAAGAAACAAACCTGTGCTGAAGTAAAAAAAAGAAATTATTTTGAGACTGAGTTTATTCAGCTTAATAAAACTACCAATAAAAAAACTAATTGGGGTTAAAAAAAGTATCCACGCTGATAAGCGACTCATATCAAACCAAGTACTTGTATAAGGTTCAATGAACAACCACAAAGAATAGGCTAAAAAGAAAAGTAGTAAAAATTTTCCACCTTTAATAGATCTATCATGCTTTTCTTGACCAAAATAGAGAAAAAGTCCCGAGAAAAAAAGAATAATAACTATATAACTAAAATACGGGGTCTCAGTTTTGCTTATTCCGGTTGAATAAAAGGTCATAAATATAGCTAAACAAAACAAAGTAATACCCAATAAAGAGTAAAAAACCTGTCTATTCACTACGTTCGCTTTGTTTGACATTTATCACCTCGAAATCGAATATGCTAATTAATATAACAGTTTCAATAACTTAAGATTCAAATTTTTATAAATTGCAGCTAAACTTAGTTGAAATATCTGACAAATATCAAGAAATACCGTGTTTATTTTACATAATTAATTTTTATCACAAGAAACTGACAAAATTTGTCAAATTAATACAAATTAAACTGGTTTATGTTTGAAAGTTACATTAAAAATACAAAGCAAAATATACACATCACCCTAAATTTATATAAATAAAAATATATTTATCAATAACTTAAGATGAAAAATAAATTTCTTGGCACGCTTAATGATATACATAAGGTGTAGGCACATGCCACAGAATTTTTATTCCCTAACTGGAGATTTATTAAAATGAAAAAAGTACAACAAGGTTTTACTCTTATTGAATTAATGATTGTAGTAGCAATCATCGGTATTTTGGCAGCTATCGCTATTCCTCAGTACCAAGATTACATTGCTCGTTCACAAATGAACCGTATCTATCTAGAAACTGCAGCACTTAAAACAGCTGTTGAAGATTCTCATCAACGTGGTGATATCTCAGCTAGTACAGATGCTGGTGCTTTAGGAGCTTCGTTCTCTAGCTTAATGCAAGATTCTGATAGTAATGTACCAGCTGTAACATTTGACGGTACTGATACTGAACTTGTATCTACTGCTGGTGGTGCTGCAAGTACTGCGATTGCAGGTGCAGAATTAACACTAACTCGTGACTCTGGTGGTAACTGGTCTTGTGATGTTGTCACTACTGGTACTGGTGGTGGTTGGGATGACAAATACGTTCCTAAAGGTTGTACTACAGACGGCGCATAAGACTTAGTAACAACTAATCTTATAACTAAATTAGGCATATCACTTTGGTATGCCTTTTTTTTAAAGCACAGCTTATTTATTAAAAATTGTAAACAATAGAAATATTAACCTCGGAAAATATGATGTATAAACCAAGCTATAAAACAAAACAAATTGGATTTACATTAATCGAATTAATGATTGTGGTGGCGATTATTGGAATCTTAGCCGCCTTAGCGATCGCTCAATACAGTAAGTACACAGCAAGAGCCCAAGTGGCTGATGGTGTACGACTATTAGAAACAGCACATACAAAAATTGAACTGGGTATGATTGAAGGAATTGCTTTTCCAACGACCGCAAATTTATCTGCACTTGGTATTCAAACTCAAAGTGCTTTTGTTTCCAGTCTTGAAACATCAGTTGCTGATCAAACCATAACAGCAACATTTGATGCTCCTGGAGTATCTACATTGATAGCTGGTGAAACCCTTGTTTGGGACAGATCTGTAGAAGGTAACTGGAAGTGTAGCCGCGCTGAAACAACCCTAGATAATGAATTCCTACCTTCACCTTGCTTGTTTTAATCAAGTTATCTACTGAATTTTTTGCTAGAGCTAGTCGATTTACCCTGAAAAATACATTTATCAAGCCAGTACTTCTGCATGTACTAGTAAATTTTCCTGTAGAAGTGTTTGTCTAAAAGAATACTTAAATGCAATTGAGTGATTTTTAATCGCCTGATTTTCAAGCAAATTCATTTACACAGATTACCAATGGCCAGTCTACTGCAGAACTCGAATTACTTGCTTGTTTCAAGCAAAATCATTCTTACTCACTAGTTAATGATTCTTTACCTCTACAATGCCAGTTTTAGTAAGAAAAACAGTATCATAGGCCAACTTTATCAGATTATTTAGTATCCAAGAGCCAAAATATAGTCTAGAATAAGGGGATACAAGGTATTGATACACAAATATGGCTACTGCAAGCAAAACCGCTAGTTCTAAAAGAACCACAGGTATTGGTAAACGATTAATCGAAAACAATTTTCTAAGCCAAGAGGCTTATGAAGATGCATCTATTGCTGCACGTGACAATAAACAAACCGTTACTGCTTACCTAGTCGAAAACAATTTGGTTGCTGCCAATGATATTGCGCATGCCGCATCTCAAGAATTTGGCATGCCCATGTTTGATTTAACCGCACTAAATCTAGATGTCGATGTTGTATCCTTAGTAAATGCACCTCTTATGGAGAAACATAATTTTCTTCCTCTTTTAAAACGAGACAAAAAATTGTTTATCGGTGTAGTTGATCCTATTAGTTTTCAAGGGATGGATGAAGTCAAATTTCATACCGGTTTACTGATTGAGCCTGTTGTAGTTGAAGCAAACAAACTAGACGCTAAAATAAAAGAAGCGTTAAGCAAAATGGATGACAGCCTCGACGACTTTGGCTCAGGTGATATTGACCTTGAGAATATTGAACTTGAGGATACAGATTCTGACGATGGCGCTGTTAATAGTGCTGATGTTGATGATGCACCGGTAGTACGTTTTGTGAATAAAATGTTACTCGATGCGATTAAACAAGGTGCTTCTGATGTACATTTTGAACCCTATGAAAAAGCCTATCGTGTTAGATACCGTCAAGATGGTATGTTACGCGAAGTAACTCGCCCACCTGTAGGGCTATCTGGAAAATTAGCCGCTCGTTTAAAGGTAATGTCTCGTATGGACATTGCTGAAAGACGTGTGCCTCAAGATGGCCGAATTAAACTAAAGCTATCTAAGAATAAGTCTATTGATTTCCGTGTAAGTACTTGTCCAACTTTATTTGGCGAGAAAATTGTATTACGTATTTTAGACCCAGCTAGTGCCAAACTGGGTATTGATATGCTCGGCTATGAACCGTTTCAAAAAAAGCTTTACATGGACCACCTTGCAAAGCCATACGGGATGATTTTAGTAACAGGCCCAACCGGTAGTGGTAAAACTGTATCTTTGTATACTGGACTTAACATTCTAAACACAGCTGATAAGAATATTTCTACTGCCGAAGATCCTGCAGAAATTAATTTGGAAGGTATTAACCAAGTTAATGTAAACCCCAAGGTTGGATTAACCTTTAACGCTGCACTCAAAGCTTTTCTAAGACAAGATCCAGACATCATCATGGTAGGTGAGATTCGTGACCTGGGAACTGCAGAAATTGCAATTAAAGCGGCACAGACTGGCCACCTAGTATTATCTACTCTGCATACCAATGACGCACCAAAAACACTCACCAGAATGGTAGATATGGGCGTTAAACCCTATGCTATTGCATCATCAGTGAGTCTGATTATCGCTCAACGTTTAGCTCGTAGACTTTGTAGCAAATGTAAAGTTCTTGAAGAAGTACCTAATGATATTCTTTTACAAGAAGGCTTTGAACAAGAAGACATTGATAGTGGTATAGAGATATATGCACCTGTTGGTTGTGACATGTGTGCCATGGGCTACAAAGGTCGAGTTGGCATCTATCAAGTCATGCCAGTCACCGAAGAAATTGGGAGAACCATACTAAAAGGTGGTAGCGCAATGGATATCGCAGAACAAGCAGCTAAAGAAGGTGTGTGGGATTTGAGACGTTCTGCCCTTGAAAAAGTTAAACAAGGGGTTACAAGTCTTGTTGAAATTAACCGTGTAACTTTAGAATAAACAACTAATAAGCATTTAGTCATAAAAAAACAGAAAACAAATTGATCCAAACTTAAGATCATTAGGATTTAAATCATGGCAAACGTAGTTTCGAATACTTATGTATGGAAAGGCAAAAATAAACAAGGAAAGGTTGTTTCTAAAACCATGAATGCGGCATCTCCTGCAGATGTAAAAACTGAGCTACGCCGCCAAGGCATCATTCCAACCTCAGTACGCAAAAAGAACGTTCGCATGAAAGGCAAGGTTCTGCCAGGAGATATTGCAATCTTCAGTAGACAACTTGCTACCATGATGGAGTCTGGCGTTCCATTAGTACAATCTTTCGAAATTATTGGGCGTGGGCATGAAAACCCTGCCATGCAAAAGCTACTTTTAACTATTAAAGGTGACATCGAAGGTGGTGCTGCACTTGCTGAAGCATTAGGCAAACACCCTTTACACTTTGATGAGCTTTTTACTAATCTAGTAGAAGCTGGTGAACAAGCCGGTGCGCTTGAGAAACTCTTAGATGAAATTGCTGTTTATAAAGAAAAAACAGAATCCATGAAGAAAAAGCTCAAAAAAGCAATGACCTACCCTATTGCAGTACTAGTGGTAGCCGTAATTGTTACAGTAATTCTTCTGGTAAAAGTAATTCCGCAGTTTGAAAATTTATTCAGTGGATTTGGAGCCGACTTGCCTGCCTTTACACAATTTGTTGTAGGCATATCAGAATTTGTTCGAGGACCTGGTGGCGCAATCATGTTTGCAGTACCAGCCACTTTAATAACCTTAGGTATTTATTTTAATAAGCGTTCTAAAAAATTCAGGCATCGCAAAGATAAGATATTATTAAAACTTCCAATAATCGGTACAATCGTTGAAAAATCAGCAATAGCTAGATTTGCACGTACATTAGCTACTATGTTTTCTGCCGGTGTTCCTTTAGTTGAGGCTTTAGACTCGGTTGCCGGAGCAACAGGCAACATAGTTTATGAAGAAGCCGTGTTGCAAATCAAGGATGAAGTATCTACTGGTCAACGTCTACAGTCCTCAATGGAAACAACTGATTTATTTCCCAATATGGTTGTCCAGATGATTGCTATTGGTGAAGAGTCAGGTTCGCTTGATACCATGTCTGGTAAGGTTGCAGATTACTACGAAGAAGAAGTAGACAACCTAGTTGATAACCTTAGTACTTTAATGGAACCAATCATCATGGGTTTTTTAGCCATTGTGGTTGGTGGACTTGTAATCGCTATGTATCTTCCGATTTTCAAAATGGGTGCGGTCGTTGGTTAATCTACAAATTACACATATGTAATCACTGTTTAAACAAAGAGATTTGAATGACAATATTTGATTTAATTAAAAGTAACCCGGCACTGTTATACAGTGCCGTTTTTTTATTTAGTCTATGTATAGGCAGTTTTATGAATGTAGTTATTCATCGACTGCCGACTATGATGAAACGGGAATGGCGCTCGCAATCAATTGAATATCTTGAAATTTCTGATCAATTTCCAGATGAAGATAACACTCCGTACACCTTATCCAAACCTGAATCACATTGTCCTAACTGCAAGCATAAAATTCGCTGGTATGAAAATCTACCCGTTTTCAGTTATTTATTTCTCAAAGGCAAATGTTCTGCTTGCAAG
>CALHVH010000103.1 GCA_938039225.1 uncultured Gammaproteobacteria bacterium | reverse complement strand
TTTTCTGTATTCAAACCTTGACGCATAGTGGTAAAAGCCCGCACATTATTTTGCACATTCCATTCAGGAACTAATAAAGCTAGACGTTTTTTTTCTTTTACAACTTTCACGCTCGTTGGTCCAAATCACTCTGTAAGGTATTTAATAACTGTTGAAAATCATGCGGAACAGGAATTTGCCATTGATAAAACTTATTATGTTCAGGATGCACAAAGCCCAATTGGGTAGCATGCAAAGCCTGTCGCTTAAAAGCCCGTAACACTTCAACCAAGTCTTCACTTGCCCCTCTAGGCGTTTGCAAACGACCTCCATAGGTTTGGTCACCAACCAATGGATAACCTCGCCAAGCTAGATGCACACGTATTTGATGGGTACGTCCGGTTTCTAATTTACAGCGCAACAAGGTATGACGAGCGTATTTTTGTAGCACTCTGTAGTGCGTAACAGCAGCCCTGGACTTTCCTAAACCACTTTCCCATACCGCCATTTTAGTTCGTTGTGTGGCATGACGCCCGATAGGTTGATTAATGGTTCCACCAGCTGTGGGCACTTGCCGACAAACTGCAAGATACTCACGTTTAATTAAACGCTGCTCCATTTCTGTCACTAAATGCATATGTGCCTGTAAAGTTTTAGCTACTACCATCAGGCCAGTAGTATCTTTATCCAGACGGTGAACGATTCCAGCGCGTGGTACACCTTCAATGGCTGGACAATAATGCAACAAACCATTCATTAACGTTCTATCACTATTACCTGCACCGGGGTGTACAACCAAGCCAGCTGGTTTATTAATAATCAACAAACTCTCATCTTCATAAATGATGGGTAGATGAATTGCCTGAGCTTCTGTATGCACAACAGCCTCTGCTTCAGCATTTAAAGCGATGATTTCACCACCTTTTAGCTTTTCTTTAGGCTTTAATTGCGCTCCATCCACCATGACTTTTCCAGCTTTTATCCAGGTTTGTAGCTTGGCACGCGAATATTCTGGAAACATTTTGGCAATTATCTGGTCGAAGCGTTGTCCGGCAAGATTATGCGGAACGGTTTGGACCTGTTGAGATGACTCAGAGTTAGAACTAGCAGTTTGATTATCAACATCTGACATAGGATAAAACCGTTCTTTGAATAGTCTATAATAGACGTTTGTTTATTCTTGCTGTGTAAAAATAGAACAAAATAACAGCAAATTTATAATTTATATAGTAATTTTATTCGGTAATTGGAACACACGTGCAAAAAAATAACTTAAAACAAAACCAAGCATTTTCACTATTGAAATTAATAAGCCTATTTATAGCCTTTGGCTTATTATTTAGCTGTGCTTCAAACCCTGAAGATGATACAAAATCTATTCGAGATTCTCGTCTAAGTCCCGATGAAGCCGCAAAGCTTCTGTTTGAGCGCGGTGAAAACTATCTTAATAACAGCAATTTCGAGTCAGCAGCACGTTACTTTGAGCAACTAGAGACTCAGTATCCCTTAAGCAGCTACACCCGGCAGGCTCAAATTAACTTGGTCTATGCTCACTATAAAAGAAATGACGATGAGCGCGCTATTGATGCTGCTAAACAATTCATTAAAGAAAACCCTGTCAATAAACAATTAGACTATGTGTATTACCTACTGGGTTTAATACATTTTGATAAGGAAAGTGGTCGTCTTGAGAATCTATTTAGAATTGATAGAAATAAAAGACCGCAAAATGACATGCAGGACTCAATGGAATACTTCCAAACACTAATTAGCAAATACCCTCAAAGTAAGTACGTTGATGATGCTAAACAACGAATCATTTTCATTCGTGAACGATTAGCCTCTCATGAGCTTTCTATTGCACAACACTATGCACGCCGTGCAATATATATAGCGGCAGTAAACCGAGCTAAAAATGTTCTGGAAGAATATCCCGATACCAAAGCGGCAAGGCAAGCACTGGACGTATTAGAATTGAGCTATAAAAATTTAGGACTGGATGATTTAGCAAGTGACATACAACGCATTAAAGCGAATAACTAAAATTTCGGAAATTTAAAGTATCTTCTAAATTTTTGACAAATAAAAAGGCGCTGTAAGCGCCTTTTTATTTGTTTTCATTTCAGCAACTTAATACCCAGAAGTAATAGGATAACGCCAGTTTATTATTGATTGATTTTAAACATAACTAAGACCATTCCCTTTTCTGGTAGTCCCAGTCGTGAATGATAATGAAACAATTCAGGCACTCTGGCGACTACATTTTTCGGCATGTCATTGAAAATATATCCGTCCGAAATGCGATTTTTCTCCAATAAGTTTTTATCAAATAAAATCACACAGAATTTTTTGTGGCATTCTAATAACACTAAAGCTTCATCCAAGAGAGCAAAATTTTTATACTCATTGAGAATTTTACTTATCTCATTTTCAATATAGAGAGACCATTCACCATCTCTTTCGTTATTTTCAAACTCTTTAAAGTTTTGTTTTAACTGAATATGCGTTCCCAAAAGCTTTTTTTCAAATAACTCTTTTGGTTTTTTTTCATAAACTTTACTATCAGCGCTCTCACTGTCGGTCTCGATTATTGAATTATCATCCACTGGCTTCATTAAAGTAGAATTACTCCTAATAAATTCAGCTTCAGTTTCTACATCAGATTCGACGCCAATATCATTAACATCTAAAGAAACAATGTTAATATTTTCATTCTTATCATTAATAGTCTGTTTATTTAAACTTTCCCAAAATGCAAATACTACACCAAGAATTAATATAGCTAATATGATTATTTTTTTCATGGCGTAGTTAGATTCGACTCTAATTAAAAACCAAAACCACTTGAGTCTTCAAAAAAATCACCCCATTCTTCATCTATAATTTCCTGACCTAGATTACTTCCGTTTGGACTAAATATTGTAGCCGTCACTACTTGATTAAAAACATCTGTTGATAAAATAACATGCACGTATGGATCTTCCGACCCAATACCATCTAGAAATGTTGGATCATCAGCAATTCCATGATAAAACCACTGCTCTTCATCAAGTAATATTTGCTCAATCAATTCCTGTAAAGTACCTCCATCATCAGGCTCATCTTCACCTGGCAATGGCTCGTCTGTCGGCGGGTTAGTTGGAGGCGGATCATTAGCGAAGTTAGGTGAAAACGTAAACATCACTAAGAAAATACAAAGTACAAAATATTTCATTCATTTACTCCCTTTTATAAAAAATATTAGACATTTACAGGATAGCATAAATTTTAACCATTAGTACCCAGAAGTAATCGGATATCGCCAGTCTTTACCAAAAGCCCGCGGACTTACTCTTACTCCAGGTGGAGCTTGTCGACGTTTGTACTCATTGCGTTTTACTAAATGCAATATCCGTTTTACCACCTCAAAATCAAAACCTAAATCAACAATCTGTTCAACCGATTTATCTTCTTCAATAAATGCCGTAAGAATTGCATCTAAAATATCGTAGTCGGGTAAAGAA
>CALHVH010000102.1 GCA_938039225.1 uncultured Gammaproteobacteria bacterium | reverse complement strand
TATTTGATAACAAATACTACCTTGATGATTTCAACGAAAAGATACTGGCACGTGGTGCTCGTGGTCTTGGACAGTTTTTCTGGAAGGCCGGGGATGAGACCATTATTGATGGAGCCATTGTGAATGGTTCTGCAAAGTCTGTTGGTTTTATCTCTTCAATAGTTAGAAAAGTACAAAGTGGTTATCTCTATCATTATGCATTTGCTATGGTGATTGGTTTGGCCTTGTTATTAGCTTGGTATATATATCCATATGCGTTTGCTAGTTGATATTTGAATATTTAAAAAAAAGATAATTTACATGTTTAGTGAAACACCTTTATTAAGCTTACTCATCTGGCTGCCTATTTTGGGTGGTGCTGCAGTGTTATTCATTGGTGACAAAAAAGCAGACCTAAGTCGTTGGACTTCATTAGTCATTGCGCTTGTTGTTTTTGCATTGAGTATTCCGTTGTATACCGGTTTTGATTCGTCTACAGCGCTTATGCAGTTTCAAGAAAACCGTTCTTGGATATCTAGTTTTAATGTTAACTATCATTTAGGTATAGATGGTTTTGCATTGCCTCTCATTCTTTTAACGACCTTCATCACGGTAATTGTAGTGATTGCTGCTTGGGAGGTTATTCAAACTAAACCTTCACAATACTTGGCTGCTTTCTTGATTATGGAAGGCCTAATGATTGGTGTGTTCTCAGCCTTAGATGCATTCTTATTTTATGTCTTCTGGGAAGCCATGCTAATACCAATGTTTATTATCATTGGTATTTGGGGTGGTAAAAATAGAATCTACGCCACAGTAAAATTCTTCTTGTATACATTCTTGGGCTCAGTCTTAATGCTGATTGCTTTTATCTATATGTACAACAAAGAGGGCGGTAGCTTCTCAATCGCCGATTTACATGCCTTGCAACTCTCTAGTAAAGAACAGTTCTGGATTTTCATAGCCTTTTTTGCCGCCTTTGCAGTAAAAATACCAATGTGGCCGGTGCATACATGGTTGCCGGATGCTCACGTAGAAGCACCTACAGGGGGCTCGGTGGTTTTAGCGGCCGTTATGCTTAAGCTAGGTGGCTACGGTTTTATTCGCTTTAGCTTACCTATTACACCTGATGCTTCAGCAAGCCTTGCTGGTTTCGTAATCGTATTATCACTAGTAGCCGTTGTCTATATTGGTTTAGTCGCATTAGTTCAAACGGATATGAAAAAGCTTATTGCGTATTCCTCCATTGCTCATATGGGTTTTGTAACACTGGGTTTATTTATACCATTTTATATTGTGGTTAACGGTGTAGCTTTAGGGCAGGGTAGTGGCTTAGCCATTGAGGGTGCGATGGTGCAAATGATTTCGCATGGTTTGATATCGGGTGCGATGTTCTTATGCGTCGGTGTCTTATATGATCGTATGCATTCACGTGATATATCAGCCTATGGCGGCGTTATTAATAAGATGCCTTGGTTTGGTGCTTTTGCCGTGCTATTCGCAATGGCAAATGCTGGCCTTCCTGGAACATCAGGTTTTGTAGGTGAGTTAATGGTGATTCTCGCCAGCTTTAAGGCTAATTTCTGGATTGCATTCCTAGCAGCAACGACTTTGTTATTAGGTGCAGCTTATACATTATGGATGGTTAAACGTGTCTACTTTGGTGAAGTGGCAAATGAGAATGTAGAGAAATTACAAGATTTAAATAGACGCGAGTTTTTTATGCTGTCGATTTTGGCAGTGGGCGTAATACTTTTAGGTGTGTATCCAAATCCATTGGTAGATGTGATGCATGCCAGTACCAACGCCTTAGTTGAACATTTGTTAAATGGCAAACTATAGAACTTACTTAAACAATAATATATATAAACGAATTTTTGGAATAATAGAATGACAGGTGCAGAATTTCTTTCTTACGTAAACATTGCAGGTGCTGAAATAACGCTTGCTTTGTCTATCCTGTTTATCAGTGTAGTAGACATGTTCTTTGGTGAACGGTTCAAAAACTTTACTTACAGAGCGAGTATGCTTGCCTTGGTTTTAGTTTTTGTGTGGTTATTCATGTATGGCAAAACCGATGGTTCTTTGGCTTTTAAAGAAATGTTCATCTCGGATAACCTAGCGATCATTCTAAAACAAGCTATGTGTCTAATGAGTTTTTTGGCAATCTTTTATTCGCGTGATTATTTAAAAGCGCGAAATTTATTTAAGAGTGAATATTATCTTCTAACCTTATATGCCACGCTTGGCATGATGGTAATGATTTCTGGTTACAATATGTTGAGCCTTTATCTTGGTTTAGAGATGTTGTCTTTGTCTGTCTATGGCATGGTTGCTTTTAACCGAGATTCTGCGGTTGCTGCAGAGTCGGCCATGAAGTATTTTGTATTGGGGGCGATTGCTTCGGGCACCTTACTTTACGGTATGTCTATGGTGTACGGCATGACTGGCGAGCTTGGGCTGAAAGAAATTGCAGTTTCTGTGTCTCAACAAGGCACTGATAACTTACCGCTTTTGTTTGCTTTGGCCTTTTTAATTGCTGGTGTGGCGTTTAAATTAGGTGCAGTTCCTTTCCATATGTGGATTCCGGATGTTTATGAGGGTGCACCAGCACCTGTTACCTTATTCATTGGTACGGCCCCTAAGTTAGCTGCATTTGCTCTCACTTTCAGGGTACTGGTAGATGGAATGGGTAGCTTCCAGGTTCAATGGGAGATGTTACTAGCGATACTAGCCGTCTTATCGATGGTGATAGGTAATGTTGTGGCCATTGCTCAGGATAATATTCGTAGAATGTTAGCTTATTCCACAATTTCACACGTTGGCTTCATTTTATTAGGCTTCGTTGCGGGCACCACGATTGGCTATGAAGCGGCATTGTTCTATACATTAACCTATGTGGTTATGGCGTCAGGTGCATTTGGTTTGGTGGTGCTTTTAAGTCGTGAACATGATACCGACAAACTGAGTAGCTTTAAGGGTTTGAATCAACGTAGTCCATGGTTAGCATTTTTGATGTTGTGCTTAATGTTCGGCATGGCTGGTGTCCCACCTTTTGTGGGCTTCTCTGCAAAACTCGCGGTTATCTCTGCGGTTATGCAAGATGGCTATTTGTGGTTGGGCCTTATCGCTGTATTATTTTCAGTGGTAGGAGTGTTCTATTACCTACGAGTAGTGTGGTTCATGTATTTTGATGCACCAGAGGATGCTGTCGGCGAAAGCGATGCTTATCAAAGCAGTACATTAGAAAATAGAATTGCTAATATTGCACTGGATCATAAGATTGTAATCAGTGTAAATGCACTAGCAATCTTGTTCTTTGGTTTATTACCAGGCTTGATTTGGTCATTATCGAAAATTGCTTAAGCCTAATCTTAAATGTCTTAGGCGCGACTTTAAGCTTTAGTCGCTAATGTATACACGTAAAAAGTCCTTAAAACTGCATAAGTTGATGTTTTTACAAGCTATTTTCGTATTCTTTGCTAATAGTACTTGTAAAACGGTAAAAGGCTGAGTATCATGCGCGCTTGCGGATGCGGGGTGGAGCAGTCTGGCAGCTCGTCGGGCTCATAACCCGAAGGTCGTAGGTTCGAATCCTACCCCCGCTACCAACATAACATTGCCAAAATTTTTTGACCTATAAGAGGCGTAATTTTTTGAAGATGCTGAAGCTCCGCATGCGGGGCTTTTTTGTTGCCTGTAGAAAGATGTTGAGTGTTTATTCGGCATTGAGTTTTAGAGATAAATAGAGAGAAAACATGAGCTTACAACAAGACTTGCCAACTCGATTATTCACGCTGCTTGAGCCTGAAATCAATCAATTAGGTTATGAGTTAGTAGAGTTAGAGCACATTAGTGGAAAACCATCTACTTTACGTATTTTTATCGATACGGAGCAAGGTATTAATGTTGAGGATTGTGCAGCAGTAAGTAATCATGTTGGTTTAATATTGGAAGTAGAGGATCCAGTTCCAGGAGAGTACACTTTAGAAGTGTCTTCACCAGGCGCCGAACGTCCGCTACGGAGTCTTGAGCATTTTGCTACCTATGCAGGTGAGCAAGTAAAGATTAAGCTCAGCGAGTTGCACCAAGGGCGTAAGCGCCTCAAGGGATTATTGCAAGGCGTTGACGAAGACAAAGTTTTAGTGAGTGTTGATGATAAAGAGTATGCCATACCGCATCGTATTATCGTCAAGGCTCATCTGGCACCCGATTTTTCCTTCAAATAGGGATTAGTACTATTACGCAGATAAAAGTGAATGACTTTTATCATTTTTTTGACTTAATGTGATCAATTATGAATAAAGAAATTTTAATGATGGCCGACGTGGTTTCGAATGAGAAAGGCGTTGAAAAAGAAGTTATATTTCAGGCCTTAGAAGCCGCACTAGCTTCGGCTACCCGTAAGAAACATCCTGAAGATATCGATTCACGCGTTGAAATTAATCGTGAGACGGGCGAATACCAAACTTATAGACAGTGGAAAGTGTTTGCTGACGATGACCCAAATTTAGAATTTCCTGATAAAGAATTACGTTTAATGGATGCGGTTGATCTTAATCCTGATGCGATTGTTGATGAGTATGTTGAAGAGCCAATTGAATCAATCGCTTTTGGTCGTATTGCCGCACAAACGGCTAAGCAGGTAATTTTGCAAAAAGTACGCGAAGCGGAACGTGCCAAAGTTATGGAAGAATACGCAGACCGCGTTGGCACAATGGTTAGCGGTATCGTTAAACGTAGTGATCGCAACGGTGTGTATGTTGATTTAGGTGGAAACGCTGAGGCATTCATACCTCGTAATGAAATGATTCGTGGTGAGCAAGTTCGTACCCAAGATCGTGTTAAGGGCATACTGTATGAAATTAATCCTGAAGCGCGTGGCCCACAGTTATTAATGACTCGAACTTCACCAGAGTTTTTGATCGAATTGTTTAAGCTTGAAGTGCCTGAAGTAGGACAAGGCTTGATCGTTATTTTGAGCGCTGCTAGAGACCCAGGCTTACGTGCCAAGATTGCTGTAAAAGCGGTTGAGCCTCGTATTGATCCTGTTGGTGCTTGTGTGGGTATGCGTGGTTCACGTGTACAAGCCGTATCAAATGAATTAGCCGGTGAGCGAGTGGATATTATTCTTTGGAATGAAAACCCTGCTCAGTATGTTATTAACGCAATGTCGCCAGCTGAAGTATTATCAATTGTTCTCGATGAAGAGTCATTGAGTATAGATATTGCGGTTGAAGAAGACATGTTGTCAAAGGCTATTGGTCGTGGTGGACAAAATATTCGTTTAGCCAGTGAGTTAACCGGTTGGAACTTAAATGTGATGACTGTAGCTGACGCTGATGCTAAGAATGAAGCTGAGTCGCATGAAGTAATTGAACGTTTTTCAAAGCAATTGGATGTCGATCAAGAAGTTGCTTTGATCTTAGTACAAGAAGGTTTCTCTTCTATGGAAGAAATTGCATTTGTACCAGAATCTGAATTGCTAAGTATCGAAGAGTTTGATGAAGGTATTGTTCAAGAATTACGAAATCGAGCACGAGATGTTTTACTTACTCAGGCAATCGCTTCTGAAGAAGCGATTGAAAGTGCTGATCCTGCTTTAGATTTGCTTAGTCTTGAAGGTATGACTGATTCCTTAGCTGCGATTTTAGACAGTCATGGAATTCATGATCGTGATGACCTAGCTGAGTTAGCGGTTGATGAGCTAATTGAAATTGAAGAAATGAGCGAAGAAGCTGCTGCTAAGTTAATTATGGCTGCCAGAGCTCATTGGTTCGCAGAGGCAGATGCTGCTGCTGCAAGTGAAGAAGAGTAAGTTTAGATAATTTAAAATTTATATAAAACGCTCATAAGAAACATAAAACTATAGGAGTCCGCATGTCGGATGTAACTGTAAAACAATTTGCTGAAGTTCTAAAAGTCACTCCAGAAAAACTTTTGGAGCAACTGGCTGAAGCGGGTGTTGCCTTAGATAAAGTAACAGACATTGTATCTGATGATACAAAAATGACTTTGTTGCAGCACTTACGTAAAAGTCATGGCCGTGGCGAAAGCAAAACTATTTCAAGCCCTAAAAAAATTACTTTAAAGCGTAAAAGTCAAAGTGAATTAAAACTTGCTGGCTCACAGGGTCGTGCACGTACAGTTAATGTAGAAGTTCGTAAAAAGCGTACTTATATAAAACGTGATGTACTAGAAGAAGAAGCAAAAGAGCAAATGTCAGCACTGGATATAAAACGTGCTGAACTTGAAAAAGAACGTGAGGATGCTCGTCGTAAACTTGAAGAGTCTCGTCAAAAACGTGAAGAAACAAGTCGTTTAGAAAAAGAAAAACAAGAAAAACGTCAAGCTGAGCTTAAGGCAGCTGAGGAAACACGTAAAGAAAACGAAGAGAAAAAACGTCTCGCCGAAGAAAAGAAAAAAGAAGAACAAGCTCGTGCCAGTAAGGTGCAAAAAAAGGCAAAAGATACAAAATCGACTAAAGCTGATACTAAATACGGTCGCAGAGAATTGCATGTATCTAGTGATAAATCAGGTCGTAGGGGTCGTCGTAAGCCTTCTCGTCGTAGTAGTAATATTAATATTGAGTCTGATCATAAGTTTGAAGCGCCAACTGCTCCAATTATTCGAACAGTCGATTTGCCTGAAACTATTACTGTTGGTGAGCTTGCTCAACGTCTTGCTATTAAAGCAACTGAACTTATTAAGACCTTAATGGGCATGGGGGTAATGGCCACCATCAACCAAATGCTGGATCAAGATACAGCCATTTTATTGGTTGAAGAAATGGGCCATAAGCCAAATCCAATTAATGAAAATGAAGAAGAAGATGCCATCATGGTGGTAGATGACGGTGATGCTGAAAGTATTACCCGTCCTCCTGTTGTGACCATTATGGGTCACGTTGATCATGGTAAAACATCTTTGCTAGATTACATCCGTCGCACTAAGGTAACTGACGGTGAAGCAGGTGGAATCACACAGCATATTGGTGCTTATCATGTAGATACACCTAAGGGAACCATTACCTTTTTAGATACACCAGGCCACGCTGCATTTACTGCTATGCGTGCTCGTGGTGCTACAGTCACAGATATTGTCATCTTGGTAGTTGCTGCTGATGATGGTGTAATGCCACAAACCATTGAAGCGATTAAGCATGCAAAGGCTGCAGGTGTTCCATTAATTGTGGCCGTTAATAAAATTGATAAAGAAGGCGCTGATCCCGATCGTGTTAAAAATGAATTGAGTGCACATGAAATTATTCCTGAAGACTGGGGTGGTGAAAATATTTTCGCTCATGTATCTGCACTCAATGGTGATGGTATTGATGGTTTATTAGAATCAATATCACTACAAGCTGAGTTATTAGAGTTAACCGCGGTAGCGGAAGGCCGTGCTACAGGTTCAGTACTTGAAACGCGTCAAGAAAAAGGTCGTGGTAATGTGGTTACCATGCTTATTCAACGTGGTGAGCTTAAAGTCGGTGAATCAGTTCTTGCGGGTAAAGTATTTGGTCGTATTCGTGCAATGTTTGATGAAGACGGTAAGCCTATACAAAAAGCCGGACCATCCATCCCTGTAGCAATTCTTGGTTTATCTGATATTCCGGACGTGGGTGATGAGTTTGTAGTTGTTGAGAATGAACGAAAGGCTAGAGAAATTGCTAGTGCCCGTCACGATAAACAACGAGATCTTATTCTAGCTAAGCAACAAAAAGCTAAGCTAGAAAACTTGTTTAATCATATGGACAATACAGCTGATATTTTGAATCTTATGATTAAAGCTGATACCCAAGGTAGTGCTGAAGCTTTACGTGATTCTGTTAATCAGTTATCGACTGAGGAAGTGGCGGTTAACGTTCTTTCCAGTGGTGTTGGTGGTATTACCGAATCAGATGTTAATTTAGCATCCGCTTCAAATGCGATTATGATTGGCTTTAATGTACGTGCTGATGCCAGTGCACGAAGAGCATTAAAAGAGACTGGAGTGGATCTTAACTATTACAGTATTATTTACGAAGCAATCGATCAGATTCGTGATGCCTTATCGGGTATGTTATCGCCTGAAATCAGAGAAAATATTGTTGGTTTAGCCGAAGTGAAAGAAGTATTTACTTCACCTAAATTTGGTGATATTGCGGGTTCAATTGTTGTTGATGGTTATGTGAAACGCGATTTACCAATACGTGTACTTCGAAATAACGTGGTTATTTATGAAGGTGAGCTTGAGTCTTTACGTCGTTTCAAAGATGATGTTAAGGAAGTTCGTTCAGGTACTGAGTGTGGTATCGGAGTTAAGAACTATAAAGACGTACAACCAGGCGATCAAATTGAATGTTTCGAACGTTCCGAGGTCAAACGCTCACTGTAATACAGTCGGTGTCTATATCTAATGGCTAAAAGAGACTTTGCTCGTAGTGCTAGAGTGGGACAAGAAATTCAACGTTTGTTGAATGCCTTTCTACAGCGTGATCTAAATGAACCAGAATTACGTTTGGTTTCATTTAATGACGTTAAAGTCTCTAATGACCTAAGTCATGCAAAAGTATATTGGCGTTCTATTAAAAATGATTTCGTTCAAGAAGACGTTCAAGAGTTGCTTAATGATGCGGCTAAAAAGTTACGCTATTTACTGAGCCAAGAAATGAAGATTCGCACTGTGCCGGCACTTAAATTTCATTATGATTCTTCAATTGATTATGCGGCTCATATTGATACCTTGCTTGCTAAAACTCGTGAGATGAGTAAAAAAGTACAATTATCTGCTAGTGATGACAGCGAAGAATAAGCGCCAACAGACTAAACGCATCAAGCGTGATGTTCATGGAATTTTACTTCTCGATAAACCAACTGGCATAACGTCAAATAAAGCTCTCCAAGACATTAAATACAGCCTGCAAGCCAAGAAAGCAGGGCATACCGGTAGTTTAGATCCATTGGCGACTGGTTTATTACCTTTATGTTTTGGCGAAGCGACTAAAATCAGTCAATACCTCCTAGAATCTGATAAGACGTATGAGGTGACGGCAAAGCTAGGCGTTAAGACCGATTCTGCTGATAGTGACGGTAATGTTATTGAAGAACAGCCAGTGCCTCCACTGACAAAAGAACAGATTCAAAGAGTCATCGAAAGTTTCCTTGGTGAAGGCGAGCAAATTCCTCCTATGTATTCAGCGCTTAAAGTTGATGGCAAACGCTTGTATAAATTGGCTAGAAAGGGCGAGGTCATTGAGCGTAAACCACGTAAAGTTACTATTGGACCTATTGAGTTACTGAGTTTCTCACAAAAGCATTTTTCCTTACGAGTTACCGTCAGCAAGGGCACTTATATCCGAAGCTTGATTGAAGATATTGCTACTAAACTACAAACCATAGCTCATGTAACAGTTTTAAGGCGCATTGGTGTAAGCCCATTCATGCAGCCAACGATGATTAGTCTCGAAGACTTCAAAGCCTTGTCACAAGATGAGCAAGAGAAGCTGCTTTTACCCATTGATGAAGCCTTAGTGAATTGGAAAAAAGTGCAACTGTCAGCTGAACATTCGCAAGATTTACGTCATGGCAAGCTAGTTCGCACAACAGAAACCGCCGCAGATAGTATGGTGTTAGCTGTGGATGAAAATGGAGTTGTCTTGGCCTTGGCAGAGCTGGATGCTTTTGGGGTTTTGAAGTCTAAGCGTTTGTTTGTCTTTTCTGCAAATTCAAATTGATAATTCTCAGTTAGCTCAATTTTTTATACATATTGATAGACAGACAATATATATTCTTGCATTATGTTTGATAGTCCTAAATATTCAAGTAGCATTCATTAAATGAATACATAAGAATGTATATGTAATTCAGAAACTTATAGGATAGATATATGCGCTTTGGACAATACTTAAAAAACAAAAGAACCATGCTTGGTTGGACTCAACCTGATGCTGCAGCCAAAATTGGTATTGAACAATCTTACCTCTCTAAGCTAGAAACTGGAAAATCTGCACCTTCTGACGAAATCTTTAATAAGTTGAAAGAAATATATTCAATTGATCTCATGGATATGACTGAGACGATTGTATCGAGTGATTTGATTAGATTAAAGGAAGTTGAGTCAATTAAGGAAACCATCCACAAAATTGAGAAAAAACGTGTAACTGCTACTAAAGGTTGGTTAGTGGCTGGTTTATTGATGTTGATTTTGGGAGGCTCATTTTTTGGAGCAACCCGAATTCCAGATACGGTAAAGCAGGAATATCGATATCAATCAAAAGGTGTTTTGAAGCCAGGTGAAGCAGTCTCAACTTTTTCTGATGTTCATAACAATGGGTCAAAGTTATCTAGTGAGCAACGTCAAAGTCTGATGAGGCGTTTTGACCACAAGTATCAACACTTTAATGAGTATCATGGACTTTCACTCTTAAAAGATGTCACCGACGGGCAGCGTTATTATGAATTTGTCGGTTCACACTCAGTAAGGACACCTTATGTTCCTAAATGGTTTATTATTCCTGCGATAGGATTAATCTTGGGTGGACTGGGTTGTTTTTTTATTGGATTTATGTGGCGT
>CALHVH010000101.1 GCA_938039225.1 uncultured Gammaproteobacteria bacterium | reverse complement strand
CTTAAAGGTAATCCCGATACACTAGTAAAATCTATTGCAACCTTATCGTCAGCTTCGGCTGGCGATATTTCGTTTTTCGCTAATAAAAAGTACAAACAGCAATTAATTGATACAAATGCCACTGCGGTTATCTTAAGAGAGACTGATTTACCAGATTGTCGGGTTGCTGCATTAGTGTGTCAGAACCCTTATGCCACCTATGCAAGAATTGCCCAATTGATGTATCCAATCAAGACGGCTGAAGGCGTCCACGAATCTGCTGTGGTTAAAACAGAATTACCAGATAGCGTTTCTGTAGGCGCTAATGCTGTGATTGAATCTGGGGTTATCTTGGGTGAGCACGTATCTGTTGGAGCAAATTGTTTTATTGGCGAAAATACACAGATTGGTTCGGGCACGATTCTAGACGCCAATGTAACTATACGTCATGATGTGAGCATAGGACAAGATTGTTATTTTCATCCAGGAGTCGTTATTGGTAGTGACGGATTTGGTCAGGCTCCTGATGTTGATGGATATGTAAAAATCCCACAAATAGGGCGTGTGTTGATTGGTAATGCGGTTGAAATTGGTGCCAATACCACCGTTGATCGTGGCACATTAGATGATACGATTATTGAAGATGGTGTAAAGCTGGATAATTTAATCCAAGTTGCGCATAACGTCCATATTGGAGCACATACGGTAATTGCGGCTACGGTTGGTATTTCCGGTAGTACAAAAATTGGCAAGCGATGTATGATTGGTGGCCGTGCAGGCTTTGTTGGTCATATAGAAATTTGTGATGATGTAATTATTAATTCATCCACCGTTGTAACCTCAGATATAACAGAAAAGGGTCATTATGGCGGTACCGGTGGTTTTCCACATCAAGCAGCTAAAGATTGGACGCGTAATGTCGCTCAATTCCGCCGAATCAATGCCTTAGCAAAACGTGTTAAAGAGTTGGAAAAAAAATAAATTTTAAAACTGGGGAGTTTTATGAGTGATTCAGTAGCAGCAGAAGCATTGTCTTTAGATATACATGCGATTCTTGACCAGTTACCGCACCGATATCCATTTCTATTAATTGATAGAGTAAGTTCAGTGATAGCGGGTGAATCTGTTCGTGCAATAAAAAATGTGACTATAAATGAGCCTTTTTTTACAGGTCATTTTCCGCAGCGGCCGGTAATGCCGGGTGTATTAATAATTGAGGCCCTTGCTCAAGCGACTGGGATTTTAGCCTTTATTACAGCAGGCCGAAAACCTGAAGATAATATGTTGTATTACTTTGCGGGAATCGATAATGCTAGGTTTAAAAAGCCGGTCGAGCCAGGTGATCAGCTAATTCTTGAAGCTACCTTAGTAAAACAAAAACGTAATCTTTGGAAATTTAAAGGTACCGCCTCTGTTGATGGCGAAATAGTAGCGAGCGCTGACTTGATGTGTGCTTCTAATACTTATTAAAAACCGTTTTAAAAAAACCAATGTTTTGTTAAAAGAATAAAGCTATGTCAAATACTACTAATACGAATATTCACCCAAGTGCAGTTATTGATCCAAGTGCTGAAATACATCCCTCAGTAAAGGTAGGGGCTTTCACTATTATCGGACCTAATGTATCCATTGATGCAGAAACGATTATTGAAGGGCATGTCTTAATCAAAGGACCTACTAAAATAGGCAAATCTAACCATATATTTTCATTTGCTTCAGTTGGTGATGCGCCTCAAGATAAAAAGTACGCCGGTGAGCCAACAGAGTTACATATTGGTGATAATAATGTGATTCGTGAGTATTGCAGTATTAACCGTGGCACCGTGCAGGATGCGTTCGCAACACGTATAGGAAATAATAATTTGATTATGGCTTATGTCCATATCGCGCATGACGTGCAAATTGGTAGCCATACTATTCTTGCTAATAACACTACCTTAGCAGGACACGTACATGTAGGCGATCATGCTATTTTAGGTGGATTTACAAAATCACATCAGTTTGTTCATATTGGAGCGCATAGTTTCACCGCTTTTGATACTGGATTAACACGTGATGTTCCTCCTTACGTTATGGTGAGTGGACACCCTGGTGTACCTCGCGGTATAAATAAGGAAGGCTTGAAACGTAGAGACTTTAGTAAAGAGCAAATACGCACCATCCTTAATGCCTATAAACTATTGTATCGTTCTGAACTCAAACTCGATGAGGCAAAAATGAAAATTGCCGAACTGGCCAAAGATAATTCTGAATTAGAACTGTTCAATGAGTTCTTTGCGAATAGTACCCGCAGTATCGTGCGTTAATTGTTCTTACTCTTATGCCACGTATAGCAATTATAGCTGGTGAGGTCTCAGGTGACCTTTTAGGCGCGGGCCTAATTCAGGCAGTTCGTAAACGTCGTCCAGATATTCAATTTGAAGGTATAGCTGGAGACGCTATGCAAGCTGTAGGCTGCGAAGTCTATTATCCAGCTGACGCACTAGCCGTTATGGGCTTAACGGAAGTTCTCAAAGATCTACCTCGCTTACTCAAAATTAAAAAAGATATTGTGAAACGTTGGCTAGATAATCCACCTGATTTATTCATAGGTATTGATGCCCCTGATTTCAATTTACGCGTAGCTAAAACTTTAAAACAGGCAGGCATTCATACCCTTCACTATGTGTCGCCTTCGGTATGGGCTTGGAGAGAAGGGCGAGTAAAAGCTATAGAAAAGGCTGTGGATAATCTTCTTTGTCTTTTGCCATTTGAGCCAGAGTATTATCAAGACACCACTGTGATAGCTGATTTTATTGGTCATCCAATGGCAGATGCTATTGAACCAAAACAAAAAATTGAAATTAATGAATTACCTATTAACCCTTTGATTGCTGTGTTACCAGGGAGTCGTGCTGGTGAAATTAATAAGCTTGCTGTTCCTTTCATAAAAACGATTGCCGAATTAGCAAAGGCTTATCCTGCTGCACGTTTTAGTATTCCTGTTGCAAAGCCAAAGTTTAAAAATAAGCTTCAAGAGCTTGTAAGTAAGCACGCTCCTGGTGTACCAGTTGAACTTTTGGATGGGCAAGCCGATATCTTATTGACTAAAGCTGATTGTGCCTTAGTCGCATCTGGAACAGCAGCGCTTGAGACCATGCTTTATGGTTGTCCTATGGTAGTGGCTTACCGAATGGCTAAAAGTACTTACTGGCTTTTAGATGTGACCAATTCTTTGAAAACGGAATACTTTTCTTTGCCAAATATATTGGCTGATAAAGAGTTGGTAAAAGAAGTTATGCAAAATGAA
>CALHVH010000100.1 GCA_938039225.1 uncultured Gammaproteobacteria bacterium | reverse complement strand
TCCAAGGAGGCTTCTTCAGCTAGGGCAGAATACACGCCAATATGTTTGGCTTTTTGATATTCGGGAAGTGTTAAAAGTAGTTCGGCAATATTCTTAGCCGCTTGTTGTTTTTTTGGCAATGCGAGACCACGGCGCAGTTTTCGAAAATGCTTGCGAAGTGCATGCTTATTGTTGCTGGCTGTAGTCAAAGGCTAATCGAATCGTGTTGGTTAAATTCACGTTAGTTTTGCTCAATTGAGCACCCAACGAAAATTAGAATTTAAAAGTGCTTCCCGCCTGTGCCGTAACCCGCCTTTGCTCTCGAGCCTGAGCAAAAGGTGGGGAAAACCGTGACGTCGTAGGCTTTCTGAAAACTGATAAATCAGTAGTCAGACATGCTCAATAGCGCCGACAGAGTCTTACCCCGAAGTTAATAATTAGGGTCGACAGTTCTAAGACAAGTCTCGTACACTGCAGGAAGAACTAGTCTTTATTATACGCGTGACTAGACCTAGTCATAAGGTTTTACCAGTAAATAAAAACGTTGAAGATTTGAATTTAGTGTGCTTAAAAATCCAGACTCGTATTACTTGGTTCTTCACCAAGTGCATCTTGTATGCGATTGCGTGCTTCGCGCAGACGTTGAGTTAGTTCATTGTCTTTGTCAGGATCTAGGGTGCCCTGAGAATTACGCATTTTAACCACTTCGTGAGCAAGATTTAGTGCCGACATAACTGCTATGCGGTCTAAACCAATGACTTTACCGCTATCACGAATAGTTCGCATTTGTTCATTCAGCATCTCAGCAGAGTCTAGCAATTCGGTGCGTTCATCTAAAGGGCAAGCGATGTCATATTCTTTTTCAAGAATTTTTATTTTTATTTTAGTATTACCGCTCATAGGGTTTCTCTCACTGAAATTTTAACTATTACTTAAAAGCTAATTATTAAAGACCTTGTTCCATGCCTTTGAGGCGGTTTATCATGGCCTCAACTCGGGTTCTAACCTGTTCATTTTTTTGCAATAGACCAGCACGCTCGGTGACTAAACTGTCCTGACGTTTTTTTAGAGACACATTCTCTTCGCGCAATTTATCGCATTGAGTGAGTAAATCATTGAGCTTTTCTTCTAAACGTTGCAGTTCAGACTCAAATTGCGTAGTAATTTTTGCGGGTTGTGAAGTTTTATTCATAGTAAATAATATAGGCTGCAAGCTTGCTTACGTCAATGACTTAAGGCTAATTCTAGTGTTTTTATGCCACAAGACCATCTAATATTAGTTTTTACTGGGCTTTTTGAGCCAAGGGTCTGGGTTATGTAGCGTGCTAATGTTAGCATGCCAGCGTTTATAAAGAGTAAACAACCGCGATTTGGATAACTTTCCCTATGAATCATAATGATGTAGTACCTATTTACGCCGAACTTTTGAGCATTAGCGATTACTGCGAGCAAGCTGAATCGGTTGCCGAAGTGCACGGCATTATTTGTGGCCTGTTAGCGCGTGATACCTATATCCCCGCTAAGCTGTGGGTAGATGTTTTAGAACTTGAAGGTGAGCCTGGAGATCAAGGTTTTCAAATGGTGCGCCAGCAACTCGAAGATCTACTGCAACATTCCTCTCACATGCTCAATCACATTGAGGTCGACTTTAATCCAATTCTGCCAGATGACGAAGAAAACCTGCAAACCAGAATTAATGAGCTTGCGGCATGGACACAAGGGTATCTATACGGTTTTTCCAGTTATAAAGAACCCGATGATTTTGCTGATGAGTTTGGTCAAATCGAGACTTATGAGATTGATGATGACGGACATAGTGTAGCTATCCCGACCGGTATAGAGTTAATCACCAAACCACTAATCGCAGAAGATGATGAGCAAGAAGCTGAAGAATTACCCGAAATCGTTTCAGAGATTTTGCAAGATTTCGCCGAGTTAAGTAAAGCGGGACATGGTGAAGATGCCCTGGATGAAAGCGATGAAGCTTCATATATGGAAGTATTAGAATACTTGCGTGTCAGTGTTCAGTTAGTTTTTGAAGAAATGGCAGGCAAGAAGCTAGCTGGACGTCAGGAAGCGATTCCTGTGGATTCAGACTTTATGACTGACTTTAATCATTCTGGTGATCATGATGATGAGACATTACATTGAATTGAGCGTAAGAACAGTTAAACTCTAATAGTAGACAAACAACACAAAAGAAAGATTTATGGACTTAAAAGAATTCGCCAAACGTCGCAAAACCTTGATGCAAATGGTAGATCCTAATGGCATCGTGATTTTACCTTCAGCGAGTGAGAAAACTCGAAATAGCGATGTGCATTATCCATATCGTCAAGATAGTGATTTTCATTATTTAACCGGGTTTCCTGAGCCAGAGTCAGTCGCGGTACTTGTGCCACATGGTAAAGGTTTTGAATACATTCTTTTTTGTAGGGATAAAGACCCAGTACGTGAAACCTGGGATGGTCGACGAGCAGGACAAAAAGGGGCGGTTAAGAGCTATGGTGCGGATCAAGCCTATTCCATAAACGATTTAGATGAGCATCTTTCTCAATTGCTTGGTGAATTCGAAAGAGTGTATTACACCATGGGTAATGATGCTGATTTTGATCATCGTATTATTACTTTAGTTAATACACTCAAACAAAACAATAAATCGGGTATGCATCCACCGCAAGAGTTTGTGGCCTTGGATCATTACCTGCATGACATGCGTTTATTTAAAACCCAGGCTGAAATAAAAACTATGCGCCAGTCGGCACGTATTGCTGTTGCTGCTCATAAACGAGCTATGCTGCTGTGCGAGCCGGGTATGAATGAGTGGGAAATTGAAGCAGAATTTGCCCATGAGTTTAAAAAGAATGGAGCTGACATTTCTTACACACCAATTGTTGGTGGTGGTGAAAATTCTTGTATCTTACATTACAACGAAAATAATCAAATTCTCAAAGACGGTGATTTGTTACTCATCGATGCTGGTTGTGAGCATGATATGTATGCTTCAGACATTACCCGCACTTTTCCTGTTAACGGCGTATTCTCTGAAGAGCAACGCATTATTTATAATATCGTTTTAGCTGCTCAAGAGGCTGCGTTTGGCGCTATAGTGCCTGGAAACAGTTGGATTGCGCCTCACGAGGCCGCGGCTAAGACCATTGCTAAAGGCTTAAAGAAAATTGGTTTACTTGAAGGTACTTTAAGTGAAATCATGAAAAATGAAACTTATTTTAAATTCTTTATGCACAAAACAGGTCATTGGCTTGGTATGGATGTGCATGATGTTGGCGACTATAAGGTTGAGGAAAACTGGCGTGTACTTGAGCCGGGCATGACGTTAACGGTTGAACCCGGTATCTATATCCCTGCTGGCACTAAAGGTGTTGCTAAGAAATGGTGGAATATCGGTGTGCGTATTGAAGACGATGTTTTGGTTACACGTAAAGGCTATGATCTTCTAACTAAAGGCTTACCAAGAACTGCTGATGAAGTAGAAGCACTTATGGCTAAGGGTAAAGCAGCACGTTCCAAACAAGCTGCCTAAAAAGCATAGATTCCACAATGCAAAAACAACATGACATAGTCATTATTGGCGCCGGTATAGTTGGCTTAAGTGTTGCTAGTCTGCTTACAGAATTACCACTATCTATTGCAATAGTAGAGTCGCATGAGGTGCCTTCTTGGAGTCCTGAAGCATATAGCTTACGTGTATCAGCCATATCTGAAGCCAGTAAAAAAACCTTAGCAAAGGCTGGAGCCTGGTCTGCAATTGCTCAAAAGCGCATAAGTAACTATACGGATATGCGTATCTGGGAACAAGCTATTGATGCTTCTGAAAGTTTACATTTTTCTTGTAAAGACATTGGCACAGAGAATTTAGGCAGTATCGTAGAAAATGCTTTGATTCGAGCAGAACTACAATCCTCGCTTGCTAATTCTGATTTGCATAAGGCGAATATTACATGGTACTGCCCTGATAAATTATCGGCATTGCAGATTTTTGAGTCTCATGCTGAGATTCAACTGCAAAGTGACATTAATATAAAGGCTAAGTTAGTTATTGCAGCAGATGGTACCAACTCCGTCACAAGAAAAATAATGCATTTGCCTGAAGTATCTCGTTCTTATGCACAATACGGTCTAGTTGCACAATTACAAACTCAAAAGTCACATCAACATACCGCTTATCAACGTTTTTATGATAAAGATGTTTTAGGAATTTTACCGCTTGCTAACGGAGACTGTTCAATAGTGTGGTCTTGCAGCCAAGTTAAGGCAGAAAAACTATTACAATTGTCCGATGAGCTCTTAGCGCAAAAAGTTACTGAGTTTAGCCAAGGTGTATTAGGCGACATTACTATAAGTCAGAGCGCTAAAATTTTTCCACTTCAACTATTGCATTCACGACAGTATGTTAGTGAAAGAGTTGTGCTTTGTGGTGATGCTGCACATGCTGTGCATCCATTGGCTGGTCAAGGCTTAAATCTTGGGTTATTAGATGCGGCAGTCTTAACTGAGGTATTAATTGATGCTTGGAAAGCTAATTTTGATTTAGGTGACTTGAGTTTACTTCGTCAGTACGAACGAAAGCGTAAGGGCAATAATGTGCAAATGATGACAGTGTTAGACAGTTTATTTGCCGTTTTTCAATCGACAAACCCAGTTTTACAGCAAGCCCGACGTATTGGCATGGGATTATTAAATCAAGTTAAACCGGTTAAAAATTCTTTAGTTGAACAAGCCTTAGGTTTAAAAAAACTTTAAGTCAAAATTTTCTGTAAAATAACTTTTTTAAAATTCATTAGGAGTTTTCCAATGGCACATATGACAACTTTACCTGCGGACCATAATCCAGACTTAAAAGACGATTTTCAAATCTTTGCTGACATTTTAGGGTTTGTACCAAATAGTCTTTTAACCATGCAACGACGCCCGGCTATCGTCAAAGGTTTTGGGGTTTTAACCAAGGCAGTAATGGATCCTAATGGTGCTGTTGACCCTGGTTTTAAGCGTATTTTGGCTCATTTTGCCAGTCGTGCTGCTGGATGTCAGTATTGTGAAGCGCATTCTTTAATTGCAGCGGAAATTCATAATGTTGATCATGAAAAAGTGAAGGCTATTTGGGATTATCAAACCAGCCCATTGTATTCTGATGCTGAAAGAGTAGCCATGGATTACGCTTTAGCAGCGGGTTCAAT
>CALHVH010000099.1 GCA_938039225.1 uncultured Gammaproteobacteria bacterium | reverse complement strand
AAATGTGAACATGCAGCGCCTTTCTGAAAATGGCGTTGAAATATTCTTCACTCAGGTGTTTAAGCATAATTTTTTCCATGCGGATATGCACCCAGGTAATATTTTTGTTGATACCAGTAATCCAGAGCAACCGGGCTATATTGCTATTGATTTTGGTATTGTTGGATCCTTAACTGATAGCGATCAAAACTATTTGGCACAAAATTTTATAGCCTTCTTTAATCGTGATTACAAACGCGTTGCACAATTACATGTGGAATCGGGGTGGGTGCCAGAAGATACTAAAGCTCATGAGTTTGAAGCGGCCATTAGAACAGTATGCGAACCCATTTTTGATAAGCCACTAAAAGACATCTCTTTTGGTAATTTTTTATTGAGTCTGTTTAATACGGCAAGACGTTTTGAAATGGAAGTTCAGCCACAATTAGTGCTTTTGCAAAAGACCATTTTCAATATCGAGGGTTTAGGTAGGCAGCTTTACCCTGATTTGGATCTATGGCAAACGGCTAAGCCATTTTTAGAAGATTGGATGGCTAAAAAATATGGTCCATTGGCTGCGGTTGAAAAATTACGTGAACAGCTTCCAGAAATGGGTGAAGCGGTACAGCATTTCCCACAATTAGCTTTTAGTACTTTGCAAAAATTATCCGAAGGGAAATTGGTTGTACAAGCAAAAGGAAAGCAGCTAGAAAAAATCCAAGAGCAGTTGCAAGAGAATCAAAAAGAAACTAGACGTTTAATATTCTCAGGTTCCTTGTTAATTGCATCTAGTATTGCTCTAAGCCTTGGTCTACAGCCCGAGTGGCCTGCTTGGATTGGTGTTGGTTTAAGTCTGTATCTATTTGTTAAACGATAGGAGTTTATCAAGATGAAAATTATTGCATTATTTGCGATTACTGCTCTGGTGCTATTTTTGTTGTTTAGAGCGAAGGGGTCCGAAAACTCAATTAAACAAGATCAGATAATGAAAAAAAATGATGTTGTTGATGAAATAGTTGAGTTAAATGAAGTAGACTTGAAAAGTAGTTTTAAAAAACTTGTCGATTTGTTATTGCATAATGGTGAGCCGGAAGTATTAAAATCTAAAATTGATCAATTACAGTTAGATGATATTTCAAAAGATTACTATGTTGATCATTTTCACAACCTTGGTTCAGTACTAAACGAATACAACTATAAACCTAATCACCATATTCCTGGTGTCATTTATGTAGCTGCTATTGATTGGAAAGAAGCCATTGAAGATTTAAACTGGAAAATTAATTCTGCGTTAGGTGGACGAGAAATTCCTAATTTACCGAGTCAGTCAAATTATCCCGACAATGCTTCTGTGTCTTTTGACGGAGTATTTAAAGATTTCACTATGGCATTGCAAAATCAAGGCATAGTCATGAGATTTCTGGATAATCAATCTGATACCTATTTAGTAATTTTTCATAATGAAGATAAAGCCCAGCAGGTGTTAGAGGTGCTTAAACAAATGTCGATTAAGTCCTATGTATATTAATATCTAAATGACTAGAATAATGCTTTATCTTAGACTAAGTATTGTTTGCATTTTTTTAAGTGCCTGTGCTTCTACTCAACAAGCGGCTAGTCAAACCAGTCAATTAGACCTATCAATACCTACAGTTGATCACAATACTCAGACAGTTGTGCTCTTACATGGCTTAAACAGAACCTCACGTTCAATGAAACCTATGGCCAAAGAGTTAGCTGCGAATGGTTATAAAGTTTGTAATATAGATTACCCCTCACGTTATTTTCCAGTAAAAACACTTGCTGTAGATTTCGTATTACCAAAGATTAATGACTGCGTAGGCCAACAAGAAAAAGTACATTTTGTAAGCCACTCTCTGGGAGGAATAGTCATTCGAAGTTTGGATTCGGAATTGAAAAAATTTAATACTGGAAATTTTGTAATGCTTAGTCCACCCAATCAAGGTAGCGAAGCCGTTGATAGACTTTCTAATATTTGGGGTTTTAAACGCATGGCAGGTCCTGCTGGGGCAAGTCTGGGCACTGGAGCCGATAGTGTTGCAAATAATGTGCCCATTCCATCCATGCCTTTTGGAATTATTGCGGCTAAATATTCTAACAGTCCAATGTCATGGTTAATTCCAGGTGATGACGATGGAAAAGTTACCCTTAAACGAATGCAACTCGAGCAAATGCAGGATTTTTTCATCGTGAAAAATACTCACTCATTTATGATGCGAGACAAAGATACCATCCACCAAGTACTCTATTTTTTGCAAAATGGATTTTTTGAAAAAGCTAAATCATATTAATCAAACGGTTTTTAAAAAGTTCATGGTTTGTTTTTTGGGCAGATTGATTTCTTAAAGTTTATGGAGCTTGATATTTTATCAATAAAAACAATAACTTAAATTATTTTATTTTTATGGTATTTTTTTAAAAGTTTAGTAATTAAGACTGCTACAATAAAACGTCAAACAAATATAATTTGGCTAATTAATAAATATAACCCTGGGAGGGGATCACGATGGATATAGCTTCAATACTAATTGGTTTAGTAAGTGGTGGTGCTGGTGGCGCTGGTGCTGGTGCAATGCTTAAAGAAAAAGGTTTAGGTATGGTCGGCAATCTTTTAGCTGGTGGTGCTGGTGGTCTTTTAAGTGGTGCTGGTGGTATTTCTATAGCAAGTTTAATTCCTGCTTTAGGTAATATGTTAGGCGCTACTGGTGGCGGTATTGTTGGTGGTGGTCTTAATGGACTAATCCTAACCGCGGTAATTGGTTTTGTTAAAAGTAAAATGGCAAAATAATAATTAAAACATTTTGTGCTTGCAAAAGGTCAGTCTTAAAGACTGACCTTTTTATTTTTGAAGAATGATAAAGAATAATTTATAGGAAGTTATGAGTTTAAGTTTTGGTTTAGGAGAGTTTTGCTCAACCGCCTGTGCAATTGCTTGGGCTTTGAGTGTTGTTCTGTTTCGCCGTAGTGGTGAAAGCATGCCTGCCTTTGAATTAAACTTTGTAAAAAATGTTATTGCTTCTGTCTTACTTTTCGCTTCGGTTATTGTGGTGGAGCTATTCTTTGATGGCGTTGGAATTCCCTCCTATTCTAATTACGATATAGCTCTAACTATTATTTCAGGCGTGATTGGTCTTGCCATTGCCGATACTTGGTATTTTAAAGGCCTACAGTATTTAGGTGCAGCAAGAATGGGTATTGTTGCCACCATCTATAGTCCTTCCATTATTTTTCTTTCCGCAATATTCTTAGGTGAATCATTACAAGGCTGGCAATATGCCGGTTTTGTTTTAGTTTTATTAGGTTTATTACTGGTCTCATGGAAACAAAATAAAGACGATATTAAACCGGCGGATTTACGTAAGGGCTTGTTATTTGGAGGCTCCGCAGTATTCCTCACTGCCGCTGGTGTCTTAATGGTTACTGGCGTGATGGACAGACAGCCGTTCTTCTGGACGGCGTTCTTACGCATGCTTGCAGGTTTAGTCGGTATGTGTTTCTTTATGACTATAAGAAAAGGCTGGCCGCAGTTTAGAGAAAACTTAAAAGGCAAGCATCCGTGGAATACCATTGTATTCGCTAGCTTTTTAGGCGGATATCTATCCATGTGTTTATGGTTGGCCGGTTATAAATTGATAAATCCTGCTGTGTCTTCAATTCTTAACGAAACGTCTTCAGTGTTTATTGTATTCTTTGCATGGTTAATCTTAAAAGAGCGTATATCTAAGCAAAAGCTTATTGGTTTGTTGTTAACAGTGAGTGGTGTTTTGGTTGTATTGATGGGCTAAAAAATGCTAATTGGAAAACAAACAAAGGACTATATTGTTCCTCCTTGCGAAGAAGACCTTGAAATTCTGCTTGAGGATGAAGCCTTTCTGCTAGTCAATAAGCCACGTCCCTTACTGTCGGTTCCAGGTAAACATCCGCTTAATAAGGATTGTTTAATTACTCGTTTGCTTCAAGATTTTTCAGAAGCACGTATCGTTCATCGTTTAGATATGAATACCTCGGGCATTATGGTGATTGCTTTAAGCAAAGACAGTCACCGTCATTTAAGCATGCAATTTGAAAAGCGTAATACTTATAAAGAGTATGTGGCGGTATTGTTTGGGAAAGTAGAAAAAGACGAAGGCTCTATAGAATTACCATTAATATGTGATTGGCCGAATCGACCTAAGCAAATAGTTGACTTTGAAGTGGGTAAGTCAGCCTTAACGCATTATGAAGTTCTAGACCGTAAAGACGATAGCACTAGAGTCTTGTTTAAACCAGTTACTGGCCGCTCACATCAATTACGAGTGCATGCCGCTGAGATTGGTCACCCGATTTTGGGTGACCGTTTGTATGCTCATACACAAGCGCACGCCATGTCAAAACGTTTAATGCTCCATGCCTCTAAATTAGAGTTTGATCATCCTGTTACAGGTGAACGCGTGAAGGGTGTTTGTGATGTACCTTTTTAATTGATGTTTTTAATTTTCTTTGACTAAAACTATATTATCTAAGTCAAAGGAGTATTCTCCTAAACTTGCAGCCGTTGAAAAAGTCAGCCCACTAAATGCTTTTGCATTAAATCCATTGAAATTTTTAAATGGAAATGTATAGGTTTGCCAGGTATCTTTTACGACAAATTCAAGTGTTGGTGGTGCGCCGTTCATGCTATTAAATAACATAACTCTGTAATTTCCAGGCACGCCACGTGCGTCAAACTGAATAGATGTGTAATCACTCAAGTCGTATTGAATGCCAAGTGTTGGATTTGTTGGTCCAAGAAAAGCTCCCGCCCATGGGTAAGGAAAACCTTTACGAATAGTTGCATCTATATGGAGAAAACCATCTATTTGTGCAGTTGTTTTATAGACATGTGAGATGGTTGCGGATGATTGACCACCCGCAATATTATCGGCAGAAGATATCCATGTTAAATTATTGGGGCCGGATAAATCACTTACGAATTCGCCAAGATTCTTATCAAGTTTCGATTCACTGGTCTTGTTTGAGAGTAGGCTACGACTGATCTTAAAGCCATTCTTATAAATTGAATCAATGTGTTTTGTAGCCGTAATATTATTTTTAGGATTAGAATTTAAGAGTACAAAATCTGCTATTTTCCCAGGTTTAATAGCGCCACGGTCAATTAATGAAAAGCGTGCTGCAGGTAAATAGCTAGCTGCAGATAAAACATCTGCTTCAGACATGCCTGCCAGTTTTAATAAGTGCATCTCCTGATGTATGCTCACTCCATGACTTGTGCCAGGGTTGGGTGCGTCGGTTCCGACTAAGATGTCAATGCCTGCGGAATACATTAGCTGTATGTTTTTAATCGCTATTGAGTAATCAAATGCCTCAGAGTGCAAATCAAAACGTGCTCTTAAACTGCTTTTTTGAGTACTATTGAGATATGGTTCTACATACTTGTCTTCTAGTAGATCATCAGAATTTAACTTGTCATTTAAGCCAGCTATAACTGTGAGAGTTGGTATAACAAACACGTCTTGTTTTGCCATTTGCTGGAGTAAATCTTGTTGCGCAACACTGTCGGCAAATATATGTACAAATCCGTCAATGCCAATATCCAATAGGTCTTGAGCACCTTGTTGAGAAGAAATGTGTGCGACTGCTAACACATTTGCTTTATGTGCAGCATTAATAAGTGCTTGAGCCGTTACTTTATCAAGACTGGGTATTTTATCTTGGTAAGGCATATAGACTAACTTTATATAATCCGACCCTTCCGCTAATCGTCTTTGTACCCATGCTTCGGCTTCTTCGGGAGCAGAAAGTGTTTCAATGTTTATCCCATACTGAGTCCCATGCCCACCTTCAACAGTGGCCAGCATTCCGGCACTAAAGAGATCGTGATTTGCTGATTGTCGATCGTTTCTTTTGCTTTTATAAGATTGAAATAAGTTGACGTCGGTAAACATGTCAAGACTTGATGTTACTCCAAAACGTAGATTATCAGAGAGTGCAGATCCATAAGTATGCACATGTGCATCAATGAGTCCGGGGATTAATGTTTTTCCTTTAGCATCAATAATGTTGATATTATTTGAAGCTGAAAGATCAGAGTTAATTGCTGTAATTAATCCTTCAGATATTTCAATATCAGTATTCTCTATAAAATTTTGTCCATCAAAAATTCTTACATCGCGAATAAGGAAGCTATTGGAGGGTGGCGAAATAAGCTTATTTATTTCTGATTCTTTATTTGGGAGAATATATAGGACACTAATAATGAGTAAAATTATTAGCAATAGTGAACGCATAAATATTTTTTTTAACATGATAACTCTCTAGTAGCGTTGTTTTGACCATGTCACTAAGGCAATAAGCGCAAAGATAATGCTCATAATAAAAATTATGCAACTGTGTTGAAAGAGACGTTCTGTGTCTTTGAGCTCAATAGTGATTAAGGCAATTTCAGCTAGATGAAACGTAGGTAAAAATTCTGCAAAAGTTTGCAGAGCTGAAGGGAAAATTGATATTGGCATCCATAAACCGCCTAACATGGCTAAACCTAAGAACACAATATTTGCAATGGCGATTGCACTATTAGAACTAAAATAAAATCCAATGCTTAAGCCAATAAATGAAAAAGGAATTACGCAAGCCAAATGAAAAAAAAGAAGAAAGTACCAGGTTCTTGTTGAGAGACTAACATCAGCCGCAAGTCCTGCTATGAGATAAATAAGGAGTAAAGAAAAAGCGGTAACAATAATAGTTGCTAATAATTTACTTGCTATATAGGTATAACTTGAAATTGGCGTAATCCGTTTTAAGCTTAGCCAGCCTCTTTCACGCTCATTGGCAACAGAGACGCCAAATCCAAAAATTGCTGGCCCCATGGCGGCGAACACACCAAAACTTGCTAAAAGGTAAGTAGCTGTTTTTGGTGTGCTGGGTAGCACGATGGCAAACATTGTATAAAAAACAACAGGGAAGAGTAAGGTTGGAAGAATGAATTCAGGTGCACGTATGGACTTTAGAATCTCAGCGCCTGTTTCATTCATGAATGTATTTGATGACATTTTTTCTCTCCGCTCAAAGTACAGTTTGCTGTTTAGATAGGTTTTCCAAAACTTCTTCTAAGCCAGGTTTGGAAATACTCAACTCACTAATGCCAGGGTCTAATGCTAGTAAACTATGCATAGCTTTTACCGGATTAAGACAATGTAAGTTCACGAAGCGACCTGATTGCTGTACTGAGCGAACAGTTGCCAGCGATGAAAGCTCAGAATGGTTTAGCCGACTAATGCAACGAATTATTGAACCAGTTAATTTTTTGCGAATTTCAGGAGTAGGTGCGTCTGCGATAATCTTTCCCTGATGTAAAACAATTACTCTTTCTGCGAGTGCATCGGCTTCTTCTAAGTAATGCGTGCTAAGAAGAATAGTTTTACCTTTGTCTGCGAGTTGTTTTACTTTAGTCCACAACAAACGTCGCGCTGAGCTATCAAGACCATTGGTGGGTTCATCTAAAAAAAGGAGCTCGCCTTTTCCGATTAGAGCAATTGCCATTTGAACTCGGCGTTTCTGGCCACCTGAAAGATTTTTATATAATTTGTCAGCAAAGTCAGACAGTTCATAAGAGCTTATAAGTTCTTTGACTGATCTAGAGTTAGGGTAGTAGCTGGCAAATAAGGTTAAATGCTCACGGGTTGTTAATAAGTCTGGTAAATCTGTATCTTGCAGCATAGCTCCAATACGAGTCTTAACGTGTTGACTGCTGGGTTTGCTATTGAAAATTTCAATTTGTCCTGAGTCAGAACGACATAGGCCAAGTAAGCAGTTTATTAAGGTAGTTTTACCAGCCCCGTTATGCCCTAATAAAGCGATAATGCCACCTTTTTTAGGGATAGTTAAATTGATATTGTCTAAAGCGATTTTGTTACTAAACGCTTTATATAAATTGGTAATTTGAACGAGATTATTAGAATTGTGGTTTTGCATTTTATAAAGCTTGGTTTAAAAAGTTAGCTTATTCTTGCAAATACTCTGCCAAAATCCTATTGAGATTTATCACTAAAATCGTATGACATTTGTCAGTTACAGCCATCCTTTCTGCTGGGCTATACGAACAGCATCAATCCTATTGCTTGCATTAAGTTTAGAAATGGCCTCAGAAAGGTAGTTACGTACTGTACCTTCGGTAAGGAATAATTTTTTTGCAATTTCTTTAGTTTTTAAACCTTGACCAGCAAAATAAAGTGCCTTACGTTCTTTTTCAGTTAAGGGGTCTAAATCGTCTAATGCGCTTAGTGCTAATTCAGGATCAATGACTTTCTTCCCGAGCATGACTTTTTGAATAGTGTCTATAAGATAGGTGGAGGGAGCCTCTTTTAAAATAAAGGCATCAGCGCCTGCTTCCATGGCACGACGAATATAACCTGTTCTAGAGAAGGTAGTCATGATTACTACACGGATATTTGGAAATTTTTCTTTCACTTCACGAGTAAGCTCTATGCCATTCATCTCTGGCATTTCAATATCCGTTAATATTAAGTCAGGTGTATTAGTAGCGATTAACTCTAAGGCATGCTTACCATTTTCAGCTTGTGCAACAACCTTCAACTTGCTTTCCAGGTTAAGTAAAGCGCAGAGGGCGGCTCTGACTAAGGCTTGATCTTCGATGATTGCAATTTTAGTCATGGATTAGAGTGAAGCGGCAAGTTAAGGCTTAATTGTAATTTGTTATTAGTAATTTCCGTCGAAAAATTTCCTAATAATAGTTCACAGCGTTCTTGAATACCTAGCAGGCCATTGCCCCATTTTACTTTTTCTACATATCCATTATCTAGTACGGTTAATTCAAGAATATTATTATTCTGATTAAACTGGAAATCGATTTTATCTCCTTTGCTATGTCTTAAAGTATTAGTCACAATTTCTTTAATTATCAGAGTCAAGGCAGATTCTATTTTTGGCGGAAGTGTGTTTGGAGTATTTTGAATGAGGACTTGGAAATTGGCGCTTTCTAGTTCTTTTTTTAAGTTTGAGAGTATGCCTTTAAGTGCCTGTTGTTTAAAACCGCTTACGGCTTGTCTTACTTCCGAGAGTATAGAGCGACTTAAGTCGGCGACTGCTGAAATTTCCTTACCCGCCTCTTCGGCCTTGTTTGATAGTAGGAGTTTCTCGGCAAGTTCAGACTTAAGAGCAATACTTGAGAGAGAGTGACCTAAAAGGTCATGTAAATCTCGCGCTATGCGTTCACGCTCTGCTATTTTTGCTAGTTGTTCAATTTGTTCCTGACTTTTCGCTTTGCTCAATTGATGAAGACGTTCATAACGTTCTAAATAACCAAATGCATATAAACCTATCGATAATATCCATCCTGGAATAATAAAATATATCGTCTTATCTAAAAATAAAAACGCACTCAAGCTTATAGAAATGAAGATAACTGCTAAGCTGGTTAAGCTTTTTCTCTTAGGCAAACAAAAACCAATAAAAAATGCAGTAAATGCAAATAAGGTATAAGCCCCGGGATTGAAATTAGTAGCAATTGCACATAGAAGTAGTATTGCACCAGTTGGTACATATATTTCTTCTTCTTTTGCTTTTGTGCAAAGATTATATAAATAAATAAAAACTATATATGCAAGTATTGAAAAACTAATATCGGTTTTAGAATAGGCACTTGGATTAAAAAAAATAGGTAAGAAATAAAAGCTTGAGAATATTAGAGAAACCCAATACCAGTAGGGGTTTCCTTTGTCCCTAAGACTTTGATTTAGAACATCAGTTTGCATACTGAATTATAACGTTGATTGTTTATGCTTTGATGTGACAATTGTCATCAGAAGCAAGAGTTTTTACTGCTATAGAGTTTTAAATTCAATATTAGCTGTAATTATTCACTTTTTTTATCAATCCGCAATGCATGCTGCATCACATGAAAAATAAAACTCTGCTCATATACACCCGTTAATAAATGCGCTGAAGGCCCTTTGGCATAAACTCCCACATCAGTGCCTGAATGTGTTTCGCTACCTAGAGGTATTGCAGATTCTTGTAAGTAGTTTTTATCTTCAGTGTTAATTTTGGTTAGGTCTGGACGCGAGGTTTCACTTTTATAAGCGCCAGCTCTGTGAGGATAGGTTTTAGTCCCTTCGGGTTGACTGTCACTCGCGCCGGTATAGCCAGGACCGTTTAAGTAAGCCAGCGTTGTGTAAGGCTTGCCACTGGCATCTAAACTTAGTTGAGTTTCACCCTTACTGTTTGTGCGTGCCGCTTTGCCTAATATTGGATTGCCGCGTTCAGGATAGCCAGCAAACTCCATGACATGACCATGATCGGCGGTAACTATAATCAGTGTGTCTTCATCATTGGTAAGCTCGTCAGCTACTTTTACAGCATCAGCCATGGCGATGGCATCGTGCAAAGCTCTGTAGGCATTAGAAGCATGATGTGCATGATCAATACGTCCACCTTCAACTAATAAAAAGAAACCTTTTTTATTGTCTAGTTTTTGTATAGCCACTGAAGTCATTTCGGCGATAGAGGGCTCGCCTTTGTCCGTTCTTGTACGGTCTGCTTCATACTGCATGTGACTAGGTTCAAACAAACCCAAAAGTTTACCGCTTTGCGTTTTTGCTTGATCAAATCCAGCTTGATTAAAGACGAATTGGCCGTTTGGATTTTTGTTTTTCCAAGTCTCAATTAAATTGATATTATCTTTACGCGAACCTTTTTTATCGCTGTACTCAAAATCTTGCATGCTGTTAGGAATAAAACCAGCACGACCACCACCCAACATGACTTCAATGCCATCGCCTTTATCAAAATGTACTAATTGACTGGCAATATCCTCGCAGCCTGCGGGCGCTTGAGCTTCCCATCCGCGTGATGCACTATGAGCATAAGCCGCTGCAGGTGTTGCATGAGTGATTTTGGCTGTGCTAACAACTCCGGTTTTAAAACCTTGTTCTTCAGCCAGTTCTAATAAGGTAGGAACCATGCTTGCCTTGGTAGAACTACAGTCTTGAGAAATGACTTTGTCATTAAGACCAACAACGCCGATTTTTGTTTTGACACCACTGAGCATAGCAGTTGCCGTACCTGCAGAATCAGGCGTTTGACTGTCGGTGTTGTATGTTTTGCTTAACCCAGAGTAGGGGAAATTCTCAAAGCTTAGATAGTTCTCTTCCCCAGATTCTCCACGTAATTGCCCGTCTAGGATTCTGGCAGCCGTTACTGTGGCAACACTCATACCGTCACCGATAAAGATAATAACGTTCTTGGCTGGTTTATTATTTTCTTTTAGTTGTAATTTTTTTTGCAATACCTTTTGGCCAGACTGAAACCAAGGATCAATCTGTGTCACATCAGTGACTTCTGCATGACTACAGGCGGATACTAATAGCATTGAAGCCAGAGTTTTGGCCAAGAAGGATGTTTTTTTATTTTGATAATTCATTTTCAAGATTCTCTAATTCTGTGTAACGAACTCTGCGGTAGCGAAATTTGCTGGCCGCTTTCATATTATCGGCTAAAACGCCATGCAGTTCATTATCCCAATAACCCCATTTCTCAATCATGGCCTTTGCTTCATGGTTTTTCCCGCTGGCTTGTATTGCAAGAACTTCTTCTAACATTTGTGCAGCCACTTCTGGAAATAATTCATAATCAACTGTAATGAGTTGAGTTTCAGGGTCAAAGCTAAATACTGCATTTTCTAAAAAATAGTTGAACTGCATAAGCATCATGGTTTGATAAGCTTGTGTGCGTCTGGGTTTGCTGGTATTTAGCACTCGCAATACACCACCTGCTTGAATTTCTTTAAACGTTTCGGCACTCATTTGTCCATTATCAAGCATGTATTTCGCTGTAAATAATGATGCTAAGTCGGCTTTCATTTCTTCAAAGTGGTCAGCAACTTCAGCCAAAGACAAATCCAAATCTTTGCCAGAGAGTGTCTCATCAACCCCTAAGTAATGCCCCACCTCATGCCATAAAGTTCTTTGAAATTGTCCGTCCATGCTTAAGATACTGGCTTGTGATTCACCAACCGCAGCAGCAAATCGAGCTTGAGCATTTTCAAATAATACCGGATTAGTCATAATATTATGGCGCAACATAATAGTGCGTCCATACTTGCGTGACTGTTCGGCTTCATTGGGTAATATGGTTGCGGTGTTTGAACCGCGTGATTGACCAAAATCAGCAATCACGTCATAAACACCAAGTGATAAATTAGAATTAATACTACGAGCAAACGGATAGGGAAGTGCATCATGAATGTCTTGTAAATTGCTAATACCTTTTGCCAGTTTTTCACTGGCTGCATGATTACGTAATAATACGCTTAGGCTAAAAAAACTTTTAACTCCATATAAATTGTCATCATAGGTTTCGTAACTGCCTATTTGAGC
>CALHVH010000098.1 GCA_938039225.1 uncultured Gammaproteobacteria bacterium | reverse complement strand
GCCCCACGCCAGGCATAGATAGACTGATCATCATCGCCAACCACAGTGAAATGATGAGTGGGCTTTTCGCCAGTTTTGCCTATCAAAGCTTGCATTAAAGCATACTGAGCACCATTGGTATCTTGACACTCATCGACTAGTAAATAGCCTAGTTTATTTTGCCAATAAAATTGCGTATCTTCACTTTCTGTTAAGAGTTGAACGGGTTTAGCAATCAAGTCATCAAAATCAAAAGCTTGATGCTGAATGAGTAGTTGTTCGTAATCAGCATAAATTTTTGCAGCGTTAGCTTGCAAATTATTTTCTGCTTGGCTTAAAGCCTCGGCAGGAGAGAGCAGATTTGATTTCCAAGCCGAGATGGTCCATTGCGTTTGTTTGAGTAAAGGGTCATCTCGATTTAAGCCTGGCATCAGTTCTTTTATTGCATTCATGGCATCTTGAGCATCAAAAATACTAAAGTACTTTTTGCGACCTAGGTCAGCGGCGTGTTCACGTAGAATCGTTAAGCCAAGTCGATGAAAGGTTCCAATAAAAGGTTCATCCTGAACGTTCTTAAGGGTTTTTTCTAAACGTTTTTGCATCTCTTTTGCCGATTTATTGGTAAAAGTTACGGCAAATATTTTTTCAGGAAGGCAATACTTAGTTTGTATGAGATGACGAATTTTTTCAGTAATTACTCTCGTCTTACCACTTCCAGCACCAGCAATGACCAGACAGGGTTTATCTGAAGTATAAACAGCTTTTGCTTGTTGAGGATTGAGCATTAGGAGGGAATCAGAACTGAGATTGGTTTAATAAGCTCAAGCAGTATGCTCGGAGTAAATAGGCGATTGTACAGAGATAGCAGGCTTGATTTTGCCTATAATTTGTTAAGTTTTGGCTCAAAAGTGCTAATTTAGCAATTATTCACTAGGCAATACAGACATAAGGCGTTATGCTCACGTTTCTTAACAGAAGTCCTGCTCAATAAACAGGCAAAGAAATGAAATTAAATAAGGGGTTTAATATGCTTTCAAAACAAAATGGTAAAACTGGTCTAGTTGCTCTAGCTGTAATTCTTGCAGCGGTACTTTTCTTTTTATTCGGTACGCAAACGGGTAAAGATTTAATGTCTGGAGCTAAAGACGTTACAGAATCTACAATGGACAAAGCTGGCGATGTTGCTGGAGCAGCAGGCGATATGGTTAAAGATGGCGCAGCAGCAACTAAAGATATGGCCGGTGATGCAATGGATAAAGCTGGTGATGTTGCTGGAGCAGCTGGCGACATGGTAAAAGACGGTGCAGCAGCAACAAAAGAATTAGCTGGTGACGCAATGGATAAGGCTGGCGATGTAGCAGGCGCAGCAGGTGATATGGTTAAAGATGGCGCTATGGCGACTAAAGAACTAGCTGGTGATGCGATGGATAAGGCTGGCGATGTAGCAGGCGCAGCAGGTGACATGGTTAAAGATGGCGCTATGGCGACTAAAGAACTAGCTGGTGACGCGATGGATAAAGCGGGTGATGTAGCGGGTGCAGCAGGCGATATGGTTAAAGATGGCGCTGATACGGCTAAAGACATGCTAACTAATCAAGCAGAACAAGCAGAAGCCTTGAAAAAGGCAAAAGATTCAGTTAATAGCACGATTAAAACGTCTGTTACTGAGCCTGTTGAACTTACATTAGAACAAGGAGATTCTGAAGATAATTAAGTCTTGATTGAATTCTCGTACTTTTGAAAACCGAAGCCCTATGCTTCGGTTTTTTTTTGCTGATTTCTCATGATAATAGGGGCGAATTATAAGAACTGTTAATTGTCATGAAAAGTCACAGTCTAAAAATAATCAAACTATATTATGTTTACATAATCGCTGCTGTAAGTAAGCAGTAACATACTTTAATTTTAACTGGAGAACATTATGGATCTTAAAAATTTAGCAGCCTCATTACTAAAAGAAAAACTTGGTGCCGATATCGATACTAACAAAGCGTCAGAAGCACTTGAAGGTTTAATGGGTGGCGGTGGTCTGGGTGATCTCGTGGGTAAATTTACTAATAGTGGTTTGGCTGAGCAGGCTAAGTCTTGGTTAGGTGATGGAGATAATGCTGAAGTTTCTGCTGATCAAATCAAAGAAGCATTAGATGTAAATCAAATTAAAGGCTTTGCCGAAAAACTAGGTTTAGACGAAGGTGGTGCAGCTGACGCTCTTTCAAATTTCCTACCTGGTTTAATTGATAAAGCAAGCTCTGGTGGTAATCTATTAGATAAAGTTGGTGGACTTGGTGGTTTAGCGAATATGGCTAAAAAATTCTTCTAAACAAGTTTTAGATTTTATATAAAAAAACCGAAGCAAGTGCTTCGGTTTTTTTATGCTCAGAGATAAATTGATAAATTTATTTTTTGTCTTCGGTTAATAGTTTGCTGAAAAACCTACTAAGACCGCCAAGGAAACCAGATACGCCCACGTTTTCTGCTGAGTTCTCAGACCAAGCAAACGCTAAAAGACGTGTTGGTCTTTGTTCTTTATCTTTTAAAACAACCAAGACTAAGGTTTGTAGTTTACGTAAAGTCAGCTCTCTTAATAATTTGGCATCAGCTGGTTGTAGAGTATGACGACGAATATCTTCCCATACAGCATGGCCTTTTTTTTCTAAATTAATGGTTTTAGCAATACGCTCTATTGGAAATTCTAAGGCTTTGCTAGGAAATTCATTTTCAAGATTTTGCTGTAAGGCAACAAGTTTAACTTTATCAAAGCCATTTTCTAAATTAAACATGGCTTGCCATTTATGGCCTAAAAACTCATTACTTTCTTTCCAAAGTGTCGTAAATGCTTGCGATGGTGATGCATGGGCTGGTAGTTTATCTAACACACCTAAAACAACACGAGTACGAGATGACAAACTATTAAAAGCGCCAGAAAATTGTCCTATTTCATCTTTAGAATCATCTTTGATGGTTGTACCAAAGTCTCCTTCGGCAACTTGTTTACAAGAATCAGCAGCTAGGCTTATACGACGAGTTACTCGACGCCAAAACCAAGTCAGTATTAGTAAAATTGAAATAGCACCAAATATCCAGGAAAGCTTATTTATTTTTTTCGCATTATTGAAATTGTTTGTAGCAATCTCAGACATTTGCATTTCTAAATTTTTTGTAGCGTCTCTTAAAATAGGAGCCTGTTCAGCTAGATAACGAGCACCCCATTCGAGACGCGGTTCATCCACATCTCCAATCTGTTCCCATAAGCCATTAATAAATAGCGTATGTTTTTGTTTCAATGCCTCAACTTCGTCTTTCTTAGTTGTGATGGCATCTAATGCTTCAACACTTTGTGATAGATTTGTGAGTTCTTTTTTCAAGTTTGGGTAAAATAGCTTTAAATCACGGTCATAAGCTGAAAATTCTCTTGGAGCAACTTCACCATAAGTTTTGGCTCGTTCAGCAAGACTTGAACTACGTAAGCTCAAAGTTTGTGTCAAGGCTAAATTCTTTTGGTATTCAAGACCAACATTAAAATGATGCGAGTTAAGTGACAAAGCACCTACAAATAGCAATGCAAAGATAGAAAGCGCTGTAAGAATTTGTGTTTGCAGTGAGAATTTCATTATATTTCCCCAAAAAATATTATTTAATTATATGGAGAAGCAGACCAATAGACAGTCCTAGTTATTTCAGATTAATTCACAATTTTTATAAATCCGAGTCATTTTTGTGAACTCTGTCACATTAAAAGTCGTTTTTCTAGTGATATTTTAAATTTTAATGAGGCCATTTACTCGTGTTGTGCAATGACCACCAACCCAGGTATTGCCAGCCTCGTCTTGGTGTATATGCACCCGACCTTGACGCTGCATACATGTGCCTTGACTGGCAATATAAGTTGAGGGGGCTAAGCCTTTTTTGATTAACCATTGCGCTGCAGAGGCATTCAAACTGCCCGTAACGGGGTCTTCAACTAAGCTACCATTTTGATTGTTGAAGAGTGCACGTAACTCAAACTGTGATTCGCTGTTCTGAGGATACGCTCCAATAACACCAATATCAAAATGGTCATCTGGGTTTGATTTGGGCTTTAGTTGCAAAACTTTATCTGCGGATTCTAATAAAATTCCCATCCATCCAGGACCATTGTCAATCCAGTGTGAGGCTTTAATATCTTGAGAAGTAATGCCAAGGATGCGACAAGCCATTTTTAAGTCGGTATCAGAAACAGTACCAGAACGAATTAATGGTGGGGCAATAAATGAAATTTTTTCACCGTCTAGTTTAAGCTTTATTAAACCAGCAGCACATTCTTGTATGATGAAATTTTTATCTTTTGCTTTTCCACCATTTTCTAGCCAAGCAAAACAACTGCCTATCGTTGGATGTCCAGCAAAGGGTAATTCCCCAGTAAGCGTGAAAATTCTGACTTTGTAGTCAGCATCGGGATGCTCAGGTTTTTGAAGAAAAACGCTTTCAGATAGATTCATCCAGCGAGTGATGTGTTGCATTTCTTTTGTAGATAGACCATCTGCACCAAAGATTACCGCTAAAGGATTGCCACTAAAAGCTTTTTGGGTAAAAACATCAACGGTTTTATAAATATTGGTCATAATAAATTTCTGATAAAAATAAATGTATGAGCTTAAGTTAATAATTTGATGGTTTGTTTTATCATTTTCTTTACTTTAGGGGTATAAGGTGGATAAAACATATGGGTTGTGCTGAATCGATCGCGTAATACACTTCGTTCATGCGAAAAAGCTTTAAAGCCCGAGTCTGCATGAGCTTTACCTATGCCGCTGTTATTCACACCACCAAAAGGAAGGTTGGGGTGTAAAAATTGCAGCATATTATGATTGATAACAGCATCGCCAGAACTGGTTTCGGTAAGAACTTTATTGATATTGAAATTATGATTACTATAAATATATAAAGCTAGTGGTTTAGGTTTGGCATTGATATAGGCAATTACCTCATCTAAGTTTGTGTAAGTCATTACTGGTAAAAGCGGTCCAAATATTTCCTCATTAAGAATTTTCGAATCACTACTTACATTGTCTAATACGGTTGGCGCAATAAAATTTTGACTGGCATCAGTAAGGCCGCCATTAATTAAGCTTGCGCCTTTTTCAACGGCATTGTCTAGCAAGCCATTGACTCGATCAAAATGTCGTTGGTTAACGATGCGACAGTAATCTGGGTTCGCTTGGATCTTATCTTTATCTCCATAAAGCTTTTGGATATTTTCATTAAGCAGACTTACGAACTCGTCTTTTACTGATTCATGCACAAATAAATAATCTGGAGCAATACAGGTTTGTCCATTGTTTGTGAATTTTCCCCACATGGTATTGCGTGCGGCTTTTTTTAAGTTGGCAGTTTCATCCACAATGGTTGGACTTTTGCCACCTAACTCAAGAGTTACTGAGGTTAAGTGTTTTGCTGCAGCCGTCATGATGATTTTTCCCACGGCGGGGCTGCCAGTAAAAAATATATGGTCTAATGGAAGAGAGGTCAAATGTTCCGATACTGTGTAGTCGCCTTCAAAAACGGCTACTTGATGAGGTTCAAAACATTCTTCAATGATTTCACGTATCGCAGTTGACATATTAGGCGTCATTTCAGAAGGCTTAAGCATGACGGTATTGCCTGCAGCGATTGCAGTAAGCATAGGGCCAAAGCTTAAGTTATATGGGTAGTTCCATGGCGAAATAACTAAGCAAACTCCCTTAGGTTCAAACATTATTTCACTTGAAGTGCCAAAGGTTGAAAGTGTAGGTAATACTTTTTTAGGGCGCATCCACCGTTTTAGATTGCTTTTAATATGATGTAACTCACTACGCACGGCGAAAATTTCAGTTAGGTCGACTTCAGCTTCAGTTTTCCCATAATCGGCTTTTGCGGCAGCATAAAGTTTTTCACGCGATTGATTAAACACAGTTTCAAAGCGCTTTAGTAATGCTAAGCGTTGTTTGTAAGTACTTTTGCGGAGTTCTAAAGCATGTTTTTGTTGAGCTTTAAATATGTTGTTTATTGTTTCGATGCTATTTGGCATTGATGCTATCCCCGTTGGGTATTTAAGTTTAGTATTGTGTAGATTTAATTAAATCAGCCGCTTTTTCAGCTAGCATAATGGTAGGCGCGTTGGTGTTTCCACCAATTAGTGTTGGCATGACCGATGCATCAATGACTCGTAAGCCCTCTAGGCCATGTACTTTGCATTCAGAATCAACCACATCCATACTTGTGTTGCCCATGCGACAAGAACTCACAGGGTGATAAACCGTATCCGCACGCTGTCGAATCCAATGAATTAGCTCATCATCACTCATACTTGAGTTGGTATACAACTCCTTGCCTGTGGTATTTTGTAAAGCAGTGCTATGTAAGATTTCTCTAGTCAGTTTATAGCCTTTAAGTAATGTTTCCACGTCAGCATCTTCTTTTAAAAAACCGATGTCAATAACAGGATCTGCAAGTGGATTGTCTGATTCTAAGCTCACTGAACCACGACTTTTAGGTCGCAATACACAGGTGTGACAACTGATGCCATGACCTAGATGCATTTTTCGCCCATGGTCATCAACTATGCCGGCGACAAAATGTAACTGGATATCTGGTCGACTTAAGCTTGCATCGGTTTTTAAAAAGGCTCCCGATTCAGCATAATTTGAACTTAATAAACCGGTAGAGGATTTGTAATACCGCAGAATCTCTCTGAGAACTGTTGATGTGCCTGAGAGCGAAATGCCAATTGATTGTTTATTAGGAGACTTGTGAACAGAAGTGTAATCTGGATGATCAACTAAGTTTGCTCCAACGCCAGGCAAGGCATGTTGCATTTTTATATTATGAGGTGCAATTTTATGCTCCGCACCGATACCAGAGAGCAAAAGCAATTGAGGTGATTGGAATGCACCAGCCGATAAAAGTACTTCCTTCTCTGCCGAGATATTTAGTTTGTTGCTTTTATGCATGACATCAACACTTGTGGCTCGTTTACCATTTAAGTGAATTTTTAAAGCTTTTGCTTGAGTTAAAACCGTTAAGTTTGGACGACTAAGTACTGGATCCAAATAAGCCTTGGCAGCACTAAAGCGATGCCCATTTTTTTGAGTGAGTTGATAACGTCCTATGCCTTCTTGTTTATCACCATTAAAGTCGGTATTTACCGTGTGGCCTTGTTCTTTACCTGCCTGAATAAACAATTCATGAATGGGGTTGTTGCTAAAACTATCAGAAACATTTAAGGGTCCGGTTTGACCATGCAACTCATTGTTAATTCGTTCATTATGTTCGGATTTTTTGAAATAAGGGAGTACATCATTAAACCCCCAGCCTGTGTTCCCAAGCCTGGCCCAATCATCGTAATCACTTTGATGGCCACGAATATAAATCATGGCGTTTATTGAGCTACTGCCTCCAAGTGCCTTTCCGCGAGGCTGATACGCACGGCGACCATTTAAACCCGTTTGTGGGCTGGTATTAAAATGCCAATTATATTTACGTCCAAATAATGGAGTCCCTCGCAAAATAGGGAGTACAGCTGCAGGTACCTGAATAAAGGAAGACTTATCCGAGTACCCAGCTTCAAGTAGGCAAACAGAGATATCAGGGTTTTCAGAGAGCCTATTGGCAAGCACGCAACCGGCTGATCCTGCTCCAATTATTACATAATCAAATTTCAAGATGCCGCCCCTGTTTACTAATTGTGATTGGATTTGTTTGAATGAATGTGAAGCTTTAGTACATTTTGTGAGATTATGTAATTTAAAGTAAAGAGTTCTTAATAGCAAGAAGTTACTTTTTTAGAGAAATTCGATAAAATAAAAAATAATCTCTCATATAGAAGAATAAATACAGAGAAAATTGGGAAAGCTAGTATATGCAAAAAAAGAAAACACACTTAAGAGCGACAGCATCCTCCATATTGGTCTTATTGACAATGTCATCAAGTATTTATGCTCAAGAGGATGGTGCACGTGAAGTAGAGCAGGTAACTGTTACTGCAACCAGACGAGCAGAAAGTATTCAAGATGTTCCCATTTCAATATCGGCTTATAACGCTGAGTTTATTGAAGACTCCGGTGTAACGGATATACGAGACGTTGCTCTTTATTCGCCTAATTTTACAATTTCAAGTTCTTCACAATTAACCAACAACAGAATTGCCATTCGTGGTGTGGGTTCAGTTGGTAATTCTGGAATTGAACCTAGTGTAGGTGTTTTTATTGACGGTGTTTATTACCCTAAGCCTGGTTCGGTCATAGGTAATTTATTAGAGATTGAATCGTTTGAAGTATTACGTGGTCCTCAGGGAACATTGTTTGGGCGTAATACTCCAGTTGGTGCTTTAAATATCCGAACTAAAAAACCTGATTTTGAAGAGTACAGCGGAACCGCAGAGTTAGGCTTTGGTTCTTTTGGTGCCACAAAGCTTGGTGCAAGTTTAAATATTCCTTTTGGTGATAGTGCCGCTATGTTGCTAAGCGCCAAGCGAACAGAGAGAGATGCTTATGGTAAAAATTTACTCACTGGCGAAGACATTAATGGCCGAGAAGAGTTAAATTTACGAGCTAAGGCCGTTTATGAGCCGACTGATAATTTATCCATGACCTTTATCGCTGACAGCGGAGAAATTGAAGCCGGGGGTGCAACAATTGAATTTTTAAATGGAACAGAATCCCCATTATTTCTTGGTACCTTGAGTGCTTTAGCCAGCTTAGATCCTAGTGTGGTGGATAGTACCGGAAACCCGATTACAGCTAGCAATTTGGTAACATCAAGCCCATATGATCATGATGTTTATCAAGAAAACAAGGACGACTTAAGCGACGAACAATGGGGTTTTTCCTTTGATACTACCTATGAGTTAGATTCAGGACATAAAATTCGCTCTATCTCAGCCACGCGAAGCTGGGAAGCTAAATATTTTGAAAGTGCTATTCGACTTCCAATAAAGTTATTTCCTCGAAAGACTGATTATGACAGTGAGACTTACTCACAAGAACTGCAATTCTTATCGCCGGTCGGCGGAGCCTTTGATTATATTGCCGGAGCATTCTGGTACAAAGAAGATTATGCGATCTCTCAAGATTTCGATTTAGGTTCTGAGTTTTGCAATCCCGTAGTGTTTGGAACAGTAGCAAATGATCCAAGCTTAGGTGGTCCAGCTGCAGCAGGGCCAACAGCAGATGCTTGTGATTCTTTTCCTCAAATAGATGCCTCAGATGGCGATATTGATCAAGCCTTAACAAGTACTGCATTTTTTGCGCAGGGTACTTATCATCCGAGTGATGCCTTACGCTTTACCTTAGGTGGTCGTTATACCTCAGATGATAAAACGGGAAATTTTTCTAATGTAGTGAGTAATCCGTTTGTGGTTGCATTGAGTGTGCGTGGAAATGAAAGTCATAGAGATTTAGATATTGGCGAGACACGTTCGGATGGAACCAGTTTTGATACTTCAAAGTTTTCTTATTTTGCAAATGCGAGTTGGGATTATAACGATGACATCATGTTATTTGCCACCACATCCAGTGGCTTTAAGTCAGGTGGTTTTAATACCGATGGGGTATTTGTAGCACGCCTTCAAAACGACCCAGAGTTCGCAGAATTCGGTAATGGTCTTACCCGAGACGCTAGAGTATTTGGCCCGGAAGAAACTACTAACTATGAAGTTGGTATGAAAAGCACTGTACTTGACGGTGCAATGTTACTCAATGTGACGGCTTTTAGAATGAATATCGAAGGTTTCCAAGATCGTGCTTTTGATGGGATTTCATTTATTAC
>CALHVH010000097.1 GCA_938039225.1 uncultured Gammaproteobacteria bacterium | reverse complement strand
GCATAAAAAACTCCAAATAGTAAGCAAACTATTTGGAGTTAAAAAACCATCCATTGGTAATTTGAAGTGATTAAGTATCAAATCCATAATACTTGGTGTGATCCATCAGCTTCCTGCTAAATATTCCTTAGACAATCTTGTCATCCCTTAGCATCCAATGCCAAGTGCTATTATGCGTGCAATTCATCTGTAGGTCTGTCAGGGTATCTGTAGGATGCGTGTAGGAATAATCCTACAAATTGTTTTGAATTTATTAAGGTATGTAAAATCAATGATTAGTGTGCTTCAACGTGTAAAAAAAGCTTCTGTAGAGGTCTCAGGTGACACTATAGGCCAGATTCAGCAAGGTTTATGTGTATTGGTAGCGGTAGAAAAGGGCGATACCTTGGCTCAAGTCGAGAAAATGGCTAAAAAGTTACTGCAATATCGCGTATTTTCTGATGCCAATGACAAAATGAATTTAAGCTTAAAAGACATTAAGGGCGAGCTTTTATTAATTTCTCAATTCACTTTAGCGGCCGATACCAGTAAAGGTTTGCGTCCTAGTTTTTCAGGTTCAGCAGAACCAGTGCAAGCCAAAGCACTTTTTGAAGCATTAGTGGAAATGTGTAGCTTGAGTGGTCTCAAGGTTGAAACTGGCCAATTTGCTGCTGATATGCAAGTCAGTTTAGTTAATGATGGACCAGTCACTTTTACTTTGAATACCTAGACTTTGCAGTTTTTATGTTTAGTTGTATAAAATTTTCTGGTAAAACAAGGCATAATAGCAATCATTGACCATTAAAGAACTTGGAGTAACTTATGGGTGGAATCAGTATTTGGCAATTGCTAATAATCTTAGCTATTGTAGTAATGATTTTTGGCACTAAAAAATTACGTAACATGGGTAAAGATGTTGGTGGTGCAGTTAAAGAATTCAAAGAAGCTGTTGCCGATAACAGCAGTGATAGTGCAGATAAATCTACCGTGCTTGATGAAGAAAAAACTCACATTGAATAAGCCTGACTCTAGATAAGAAATTTCATAAATTATGTTTGATATCGGTTTCGCCGAAATGGCGCTCATCGCGCTTATTGCATTGCTGGTGCTTGGTCCTGAGCGCCTACCTTTGGTTGCCAGAAAATTAGGGGCAATTATGGGCAAATCACGCCGCATGTTTAATAAGTTTCAACAAGAATTTATGCGAGAAACCAATGAAATAGAGCGACAAGTGCAAACTCAACTGCTTGCGGTTAAAGACACTGTTAAACAAACTGAAGAAGAGTTTGAGAAACTCATTACCGAAGAATATAAAGATCCAGACTTTACTGACGAGAGTGAAGAGTAAGTTGACTGCGATGAGTGATCAAGATAAAAAACTTATTGATGATAAACCCGAAGGGTTGATATCGCATTTATTAGAGTTACGTCAACGCTTGTTAAAAATGCTTTTGGCGATAACCATTATTTTTCTTATTCTATCGCCATTCATGCAAGACTTGTTCACTTGGTTAATGCAACCTTTGCTTGAGCAATTTTCTGAAGGCAATTCAATGATTGCTACCGAAGTTGCATCGCCTTTTCTAACACCTTTTAAATTTACCTTTATGGTAGCTATTTTTCTAACAGCGCCGTATTGGTTATATCAAGTCTGGGCTTTTATTGCCCCTGGTTTATATCAATCCGAAAAACGTTTTGCCACCCCGCTGTTGGTCAGTAGTATTGTACTTTTTTATTGTGGTGCATTGTTTGCTTACTATGTAGTGTTTCCAATTGTGTTTGATTTCTTCAATAAATTTGCACCCAGTGGCGTGACTGTAATGACGGATATCACACATTATTATGATTTTGTTTTGGCTTTGTTTTTTGCCTTTGGTGTTGCTTTTGAAATTCCTATTGCCACTATACTATTGGTTAAGACCGGCTTTGTAAGTATTGAGAAACTTAAAGAATACAGACCCTATGTATTTTTGTCGTGTTTCGTTTTGGGCATGATGTTGACTCCTCCAGATGTCATTTCCCAAACATTACTTGCCGTACCAATGTATCTGCTTTATGAAGGTGGATTATTCTTTTCGGCTCGTTTTATCAAAGCGGATCAAAACGCTGAGACCGAGCTTTAAATCCCAAAAAACTGCAGGAATATTAGACAATTAGCTCTATATTGCAGTGCAATAAATTTGACTAAGTTCACATTTTTCTACATCATGTTTAGTTACATTTGTAAATAGCTGCTTACAGCACTACAAGTTTAATAATTCTAATTAAAAAATCGACAAGAGATAATTTATGAATCAGTCTTCAGACGCCAGAGATACAAGGTTTTACGGTCATCCTAAAGGGCTACAAACGCTCTTTATGACCGAAATGTGGGAACGAATGAGCTACTACGGAATGCGTGGTTTATTAGTTTTATTCTTAACAACTGCCGTTACTGAAGGCGGCTTTGAAATGACCAGTGCGAGAGCGACTGCCATTTACGGTCTATATACAGCATCTGTATATTTTATGGGTCTCCCTGGAGGCTGGATTGCCGATAGATTAATAGGCAGCCAAAAAGCTATTTGGTATGGCGGGATCGTCATAATGTGTGGCCATATATGTTTAGCCATACCAAACAGTGGTTGTTTTTATATTGGTCTTATCTTATTAGTCTTGGGTACTGGATTATTAAAGCCAAATATTACGGCAGTAGTTGGTCAACTTTACTCATCTAAGGATGAGCGTCGTGACGCAGGTTATGCCATCTATTACATGGGTATTAATATTGGTTCTGTTATTGGATACACCGTATGCGGTTGGTTAGCTGAAAATGTAGGCTGGCATTATGCATTTGGTGCGGCGGCTATTGGTATGGCGATTGGTTTAATTCATTTCAAAAGAACCTCTAGCAATCTTAATGGTGCAGGTGAAGAAGCTGCAGCGTTAATGTCTCCGCAAGGTCAAAAGAATAGTTGGTCTGTTATTGCCTTGTTCTTGATTGTTTTGACTATTGTCACTGCGATGATGTTAGTTGGTAAATTAAGTTTTGACCCTAAAACAGTTTCTGAAATAACCGCATATGTCTTTTTAGCTATTTTTGTAATCTACTTTTTATGGATTTACGTACTTGGTGATCTAAATGCCGTAGAGAAAAAAGGTATGTGGGCAATTCTTTTGGTGTGTATTGCCTCTGCTTGTTTCTGGTCTGGTTTCGAACAAGCGGGTTCTTCATTAAATTTATTTGGACGTGACCTAACAGATAGAACAGTTTTTGGTTATGAATTTCCAACAACTTGGTTACAAAATGCTAATCCAACCTTCATTATTTTATTAACGCCATTTTTTGCAGCGTTTTGGATTAATTTAGGTAAGCGAATGATAACCCCTGGTTATGGTTTGAAATGTGCAGTTGGATTAATCATCATGGGCCTAGGTTTTGTGGTTATGTATTTTGCCGCTAAAGTTCTTGGTGCTAGCGAAACAGGAAAGGTTGCTTCTTACTGGTTAATCATGACTTACTTTTTACATACTGTTGGTGAATTATGTTTAAGCCCAATTGCCTTGAGTGCAATCAGTAAATTGTCACCTAAGCGTTTTATGGCTCAATTGATGGGGCTGTTTGTATTAACCTACGCGATCGGAAATATCATTGCTGGCTTAATGGCGGGTGGTTTTGATTCAGAGAATATTGCTCAATTACCTAGCTTATTTAAGATGATTGCTACCTTTAGTATAGGTATTGGTGTTTTAGTATTTGCAGTTGGTCTGTTTACTAAGAATTTAGAAAAAGAAGTTGAGGATGCGACTATCTAAGTGTAGTTGTATTGTAAATTTAGGAAGCACCTTCGGGTGCTTCTTTGTTTGGAGAAATAGAATGTTAAATAAATCAAAAATGAGTTTTCTGGCTTTGGCTGCCGCGTTGGCTTTATCAGCATGTTCTGGTGAGTTAACAGTTGATGATGGCAAGGTGAAGGCTTCGGTTAATAATAAAAAACAAGAGACTGCAAAAGAATTTGTAGATAGAGTGAATCAAGAACTCATACCGATGAGCGAAGAAGGAGCTAAAACCGCTTGGGTCGCCGCGACTTATATTACTGACGATACCCAAATGTTAGAAGCGCTAAATAGTGAAAAATTCTTAGCGTATCAGAGTGAACTTGTTGAGCAGACAAAAGATTTAGATCTGACTGGTGCCGATGCGAAAACACTTCGTGCAATTAATATCATTAAAACCGGCAGTACTTTGCCTGCACCTAAGGATGCTGAGAGGCGTGCTGAGCTGGCGACGATTATGTCAGGTTTGGGAGCCACCTATGGAAAAGGTAAGTATTGTCCGGATGGTCCTGATTCATGTAAAAATTTAGGTGAGTTGTCTAAAACTTTGGCTACCAGTCGTGATTACGATGAGCAATTAGAAGCCTGGGTAGGGTGGAGAACCGTTTCTCCAGAAATGAAAAAAGATTATGCTCGCTTTGTTGAATTGTCTAACGAAGGAGCTAAAGAATTAGGGTTTGCAAATACCGGTGATCTCTGGAAGGGTGGTTACGATATGACATCAGCTGAGTTTGAGGCTGAGTCAGAAAAACTCTGGAACCAGGTAAAACCTTTGTATGACGAATTACATTGTTATGTACGCGATGAGTTAGTTGAACAGTATGGTGAAGACAAAGTCAGTAAAGATGGACCATTGCCTGCACACCTGATGGGGAATATGTGGAGTCAACAATGGGGAGAAATTTATGACTTAGTTGAGCCTTATCCAGGCGTTGCAGAGTTTAATGTGACCTCTGCTTTAGAAGCTATGCCAGTTGAAGGTAAAACAGAACAAGAAAAGAAAATGAATAAAGCCGTGAAAATGGTAGAAACCGCTGAAGAGTTTTTCACGTCACTTGGATTGCCGGCATTACCAGAATCGTTTTATGAAAAATCATTATTCTTAAAGCCACGCGATAGAGACGTAGTTTGTCACGCTAGCGCATGGCCAATGGATGCTAAAGACGATGTACGAATTAAAATGTGTATTGAACCAACCTCTGAAGAGTTCACAACTATTTATCATGAGCTTGGACATATTTACTACTTTATGATGCAAAAAGATCAGCCAGCATTATTTAAGGCCGGCGCACACGATGGTTTTCATGAAGGTATAGGCGATACCTTGACCTTGTCGATGACGCCAAAGTATTTACAACAAATCGGTTTGGTTGATAAGGTCGAGAGTAATGAACAAGCGATTGTTAATCAACAAATGAAGTTGGCTTTAGATAAAATTGCTTTCTTACCATTTAGTAAATTGGTCGATCAATGGCGTTGGGATGTGTTTGCTGGGAAAACTACACCCGATACTTATAATGCTGATTGGTGGAAACTAAGAACTAAGTACCAAGGTATCGTGCCTCCAGTGGAGCGTAGTGAAGCGGACTTTGATCCTGGTGCCAAATATCATATTCCAGGTAATACGCCGTATACGCGTTATTTCTTGGCACACATCTTACAGTTCCAATTTCATAAGTCTTTATGTGAAACGGCTGGACACACAGGCCCATTACACGAATGTTCTATTTATGGAAACAAAGAAGTGGGTAAACGTTTAGGTGATATGTTAGCAATGGGCTCAAGTCAACCTTGGCCGGATGCGATGCAGGCGGTTGCAGGAACCAGAGAAATGGATGGTTCAGCAATCATCGAGTACTTTGATCCTTTGATGACTTATCTTAAAAAAGAAAATGCGGGTAAGACTTGCGGTTGGTAATTCATTACTTTCATAAATAAAAAAAGCCCGAAATTTTCGGGCTTTTTTTATGTCTGGAATGTTGGGGGTTACCCGTTTGTCGCTATAGTTATTATATATTGCATATCAGGTTGAAACGCTGGTCAACTATTGCATAGGAAACTGTAGGGGCAGGTCCCTGTGCCTGCCATGCTGAACGAATGCAATTTGTGCGAGGGTAACCACGGGGAGTTACCCCTACGAAATTTTTTATATCAAACCTCAGTCTCTTCGCCATCAATAATAAATCCAATCTTGCGTCTAAATTCAACTTCTTGAACTTTCTCTATATAGCAAAGTAATTCTAAATTGGCTTGGTGTACAAGTAACATGCACGGATTGCCATTGATGTTGCCTTCAATACGAATTCCATGATGACTTTCTTGTGTCATGCGTTCAACAATGACAGAGACTCCACCGCTAGCAATTGCAGTCACCACAGGCTGTGCATCCTCAGGAAGTGCTTCACGCCACTCGATAATGGTTTGCGCTAAGCGACGTAGCATATTACCCGCTGAATCGCCGGATTGAATTTCTTGTGGTGTAGGTGCGTGACCTTTAGGGATTTGATATCCCGGTGGAACCGGAACGATTACTCCACTGCTAGTCATTCCATATTGTTTTCCGCCTTGCTTGCTCATAGCTCTCTCTTCGTATTTATATTTGAATAATTGCAACATTGTACTGTTTACGCTGGAAAAGTCAGCAAAAAATTGTAAGCAAACGTTTCGTATGATTCCTAGGCAAGGTAAACTAAGCAATTACATTCACCTGCAAATCCAAAAGAATCAACTGGACACCACTATGCAAGATTACGAAAAACTAGGCGCATTTTATTTAGGCAAAGAAGTTAAAAATGGAGAACAGTCCGAAGACTTGGTCTTGTATGATTCTAAAGACTTAACCACACACGCCGTAATTATTGGCATGACCGGCAGTGGTAAAACTGGATTAGGTATTGGTATTTTTGAAGAAGCCGCAATTGATAATATTCCAGTGATTGCGATTGACCCTAAAGGTGATTTGGGCAATATTATGCTTACTTTCCCAAGTCAAAAAGCCAAAGCGTTTAGACCGTGGGTTAATCCTCAAGAGGCCATGAACAAAGGTTTTTCTGCAGATGAATACGCTGAACAACAAGCAGCCTTATGGAAAAAAGGGCTTAAGTCTTGGGGGCAAAATGCAAAACGTATTAAGCGTTTAAAAGAATCGGCCGAGTTTTCAATTTATACACCGGGTTCAAATGCCGGTTTAGGAGTTTCGGTTTTATCTTCTTTTAAAGCGCCTAATGAAAAAGTGCGTAATGATAGCGATGCTTTTCGCGAAAAAGTACAAGCAACAGCTACATCATTGCTAGCCTTATTAAATATTGATGCAGATCCAATAACCTCACGTGAACATATTTTACTTTCAAATATTTTCAATCATTTTTGGTCAAAGAATAAATCCTTGGATATTGGCGGTTTGATTGGGGCTATCCAACAACCTCCGTTTGAAAAAATTGGCGTTATGGATTTAGAAAGTATTTATTCCTCTAAAGACCGCTTTGCCTTAGCCATGAGTGTTAATGCTCTACTTGCCGCTCCTGGATTCCAGTCATGGATGGAAGGTGAAGCCTTAGATGCTGGCAAGCTTTTCTATAATGGCGCAGGAAAGCCGCGTATTTCGGTGATGTCTATTGCACATTTAAGCGATAGCGAACGTATGTTTTTTGTAACCATGTTATTAAGTGAAATTATTGCGTGGATGCGTTCCCAGCCAGGAACCAGTAGTTTACGTGCCATACTTTATATGGACGAAATTTTTGGTTACTTGCCTCCAACGGCAAATCCGCCTAGTAAAAAATTATTTTTAACCTTGCTCAAACAAGCGCGTGCCTATGGTTTGGGCTTGGTGTTGTCTACGCAAAACCCAGTGGATTTAGATTACAAAGCGCTATCCAATTGCGGCACCTGGTTTTTAGGTCGCTTACAAACTGAAAGAGATAAAGCCAGAGTACTGGATGGATTAGAAGGCGCGGGTGGCGATGGCTTTGACAGAAAAACCTTGGAAAATACGCTTACTAATCTTGGGAAACGTCGTTTCTTATTACACAATGTGCATGAAGACCATCCAGTAGTATTTAACACGCGTTGGGTAATGTCTTATCTTTCAGGCCCAATGACCAGAGATCAGATTGCAAGTCTTACTGTTGAGCAAAAAACCGAATTAGATAATGCTATACCAGAATTACCAGCGGCCAAAATTGCTCAAAAAATTGAGGCTAAAGAAACCACGACTACTGCAATGAATGCTGAAGACCAACCGCCAATTCTTTCACCAAAAATTGCACAATACTTCTTGCCTGTTGAGCGTCGTGGTGCTGATAGTGATACCTTAATTTATCACCCACATGTTATAGCTGCTGCAGATGTTGGTTACTCAAATCGAACTTACGGAGTAGAAGAGCAAAAACGCATGGTCTATGTCACCGAAGCAGAAGATGCACCGATCTCGGTTGATTGGGATGATTCAGAGCCTTTAGAAATTGATTTGGATAATTTGACTGATGAAGCCGATAGTGGTGCTATTTTCGGTGAATGTGCCAAGGTCTTAAATAAAGAAAAATCCTATACTTCT
>CALHVH010000096.1 GCA_938039225.1 uncultured Gammaproteobacteria bacterium | reverse complement strand
TTTGTTAAAAAGTACCAGCGGTCGCTTAAAGTCACATAAAGCCTGTGTTGCAGGTTTGGGTTTACGTCGTATCCGTCATTCAGTTGAAGTTATCGATACCCCGGAAAACCGTGGCATGATTAATAAGGTTTCCTACTTGTTGAAAGTAGAAGAGGCTTAAAGGTAAATGACTATGCAATTAAATACATTAAAACCTAATGCAGGTAGCCGTAAACCCGGTAAACGTCGTGGTCGTGGCATTGGCTCTACCCTTGGTAAAACATGTGGACGCGGTCATAAAGGTCAAAAGTCACGTTCAGGTGGTTTTCATAAGGTTGGTTTTGAAGGTGGTCAAATGCCTTTACAACGCCGTCTTCCTAAAGTTGGATTTACAGCACGTAAATCAGCTTACTATGCAGAAGTTCGTTTAGACGAATTATTGAAAGTTGAAGGCGATGTGATTGATATCTTGACACTTAAACGTGCCAACGTAATCGCTGCAAATGCAAAGACTGTAAAAATCTTTGCCTCTGGCAAATTAGATAAAGCCGTTACCGTACAAGGTGTACGTGTAACTAAGGGTGCTCGAGCTGCTATTGAAGCTGCTGGCGGCACAATTTCAGAATAAAGAAAAGGTAATAAAGTGGCTAAAGCACCAACACCAGCAAATGCAATAACAGGAACACGTTCTAAAGAGTTAAAAGGACGTATCTGGTTTTTGTTGGGTGCACTATTAGTTTATCGTGTCGGTACATTTATACCTGTACCGGGAGTTGATCCAGCACGCTTTAGAGAATTACTTAACTTAGGTGGCGGCCAAGGCGGCATCTTTGAAGTAATGAACATGTTTAGTGGTGGTGCCCTTGAGCGTTTGAGTATTTTTGCTCTGGGTATCATGCCGTATATTACTACTGCCATTATTGTGCAGATTATGACGGCGATGGTTCCACGTTTTATGGAACTAAAAAAAGAAGGTCAAGCAGGACAACGTAAGTTAACCACTTACACGCGTTACGGTACTTTATTGTTAGCTACTGTGCAGTCTTTCTTTACTTCTATTGCATTACAAAATCAGGGTATCGCGATTAATCCGGGTATCCAGTTTATGATTATTTCTGTGGTCTCATTGGTTACAGGTGCTATGTTCTTGATGTGGCTAGGTGAGCAAATCACAGAACGTGGAATTGGTAATGGTATTTCTTTATTGATTCTTGCAAGCATTGTTGCTGGTTTACCATCGGCTTTTGGCAATTCACTTACTTTAGTAAATGAAGGTCAATTACATCCTGGTACTGCTTTGATCATCTTTATTGGTGTGTTAGCTGTAGTTTACGGTGTATGTTATTTCGAACGAGCCTTACGTAAGATTGCGGTTAACTACGCAAAACGTATGCAAGGTCGTAAGATGATGGCTGGACAAAGTAGCCATCTTCCATTCAAGGTCAATATGTCGGGTGTTATGGCGCCGATTTTTGCCTCTAGTTTAATTCTGTTTCCAGTAACCATTGCTGGTTTAGCAGGAAGCAGTGATAAGTTCTCTTGGTTGCAAGATGTTGCAGCAAAGATTGGCCCAGGTCAGCCATTGTATATATTGTTATATACAACAATGATTATCGGTTTCTGTTTCTTCTGGGTGGCCTTAGTGCAAAAACCTGAAGAGATTGCAGATAACTTAAAAAAATCTGGTGCATTTATTCCGGGTATTCGTCCAGGCAAACAAACCGGTGAATACATTGATAAGGTACTAACAAGATTAACGTTTTGGGCAGCAATTTATGTAACTGTTGTTTGTTTGATTCCAGAATTCTTAATCTTAAAGTTTAAAGTTCCATTTTATTTTGGTGGTACATCGTTGTTGATTATTGTTGTTGTATTCATGGATTTCATGTCTCAACTACAAGCGCATATGATGTCGAATCAATACGAGGGTTTGATGAAGAAATCAAACTTCAAAGGTAAGAAAAAGTAGACAATAAATAAGGAATGGTCCTTTTATTGTCGAGGGTAAAATTATGAAAGTACGTGCTTCAGTAAAGAAAATTTGTCGTAACTGTAAGGTAATTCGTCGTAACCGTCAGGTTCGTGTGATTTGTACTGACCCGCGCCATAAACAGCGTCAGGGTTAATTGGTTATTACATAGTAAACAAGATATTTTTAATAGCTTATTTTAAAGAAATAGGTTCGGAGTAAGATTTATGGCTCGTATAGCTGGTATTAACATCCCGTCAAACAAACATACGGTGATTGCATTGACAAGCATCTATGGTGTTGGGTTAACTCGTTCTAGAAAAATCTGTGATGCAGCTGGCGTTACAGAAAGTACTAAAGTTCGTGACCTAACTGATGATGAAGTAGGTAAATTACGTGATCAAGTAGCTGCTTTCACAGTTGAAGGTGACCTTCGTCGTGAAGTATCTATGGACATCAAACGTTTAATGGATCTTGGTTGTTATCGTGGTATTCGTCATAGACGTGGACTGCCTTTACGCGGCCAACGTACTAAAACGAACGCACGTACTCGTAAGGGTCCACGTCGTCCAATTCGTAAGTAATATCGTTTAAACACAATTAAGCAGCATATTGTAGGAATTTATTATGGCTAAAGCGCCACGTAAAAAGAAGATTAAAAAGAACGTTGTAGAGGGTATTGCCCACATCAATGCTTCATTCAATAACACCATTGTGACTATCACTGATCGTCAAGGTAATGCGTTATCTTGGGCAACAGCTGGTGGCTCAGGATTCCGTGGTTCACGTAAAAGTACGCCTTTCGCAGCTGGTGTTGCGGCAGAACGTGCTGGTAACGTTGCCAAAGAATATGGCGTTAAAAATGTTGAAGTACGTGTAAATGGACCTGGTCCTGGCCGTGAATCAGCGGTACGTTCTTTAAATAACATCGGCCTAAACGTAACGTCTATTAAAGACATTACACCGATTCCACATAATGGCTGTCGCCCGCCAAAACGCCGTCGCGTTTAGGAGAGAGATACAATGGCAAGATATACTGGACCAACATGTAAATTAGCACGCCGCGAAGGCACTGATCTTTTTTTAAAGAGTGGTATTCGCAGCTTAGAAGATAAATGTAAAGCACAAGTTAAGCCAGGTGGTAATAGCCAAGGCCGTGCTCGTATTTCAGAATACGGTTTACAATTACGTGAAAAGCAAAAACTTCGTCGTATGTATGGAGTTTTAGAAAAGCAATTCCGTAACTACTACAAAAAAGCGGCTAAAACTCGTGGTGCTACAGGTGAAAACCTACTTAAATTATTAGAAACTCGTCTAGATAACGTTGTGTATCGTATGGGTTTTGCTTCTACACGTGCTGAAGCTCGCCAATTAGTGAGTCATAAAGGTATTGTTGTAGATGGAACTGTAGTAAACATTCCTTCGTTTGTTGTTGCTGCTGGTATGAATGTTCAAGTTCGTGAAAAAGCACTTAAACAAGATCGTATTAAAACAGCTTTCGAAATAGCGTCTCAACGTGGGTTACCTGAGTGGGTAGAAGTTGATGCGAAGAAATTCTCTGGCGTATTTAAAGCGGTTCCAGAGCGTGATGAAATTCTTCCAGACGTCAATGAAAACTTAGTTGTGGAATTGTACTCGAAGTAATAATTAGTCTTCGCTTAGCAATTGCTAGATTAATATTTATTTAAACATTTTATAAATTAGAGGTTATCTCACATGTTGGGATCAGTAGCAGAATTTTTAAAGCCACGTGTAGTAAAAGTGGATGCAGAAAATGATTACAATGCACGTATTACCATTGAGCCATTCGAAAGAGGCTATGGTCATACGCTAGGTAATGCTCTACGCCGTATTTTGTTGTCATCAATGCCTGGTGCAGCAATTACTGAAGCAAATATCGAGGGTGTTTTGCATGAGTACACTAGTATTGAAGGTGTTCAAGAAGATGTTGTAGATATTCTTCTTAACCTTAAGCTAGTTGCTTTAAAAATGCATAACCGTGAATCAGCCGAGTTGATTTTACATAAACAAGGTCCAGGCCCTGTGACTGCTGGTGATATTCAGTTAGATCATGATATTGAAATTATGAATCCAGACATGGTTATTGCTACTTTGTCTAATGATGCTGAAATTAAAATGACTTTAAAAGTACAGCGTGGCCGTGGTTATCAGCCTGCCGCACAACGTACTGGATTTGAAGAGCAAACTGCTGAAATTGGTAGCTTGAAATTAGATGCTTCATACAGCCCTGTACTAAAAGTAAGTTATAAAGTTGATGCAGCTCGTGTTGAGCAACGCACCAACTTAGATAAATTAATTATCGATGTTGAAACTAATGGAACTATTGATCCTGAAGAAGCAATTCGTCATGCAGGTTCAATTTTAAAAGATCAGTTAGAAATTTTTGTTGACCTACAAGGTCAAGAAGAAGACGAGAGTGAAGCGGCTGACGTTTATGTTGATCCGATTCTTTTACGTCCTGTTGACGAGTTAGAACTTACTGTTCGTTCAGCTAACTGTCTTAAAGCAGAAAACATCATTTATATTGGTGATTTGGTACAACGTACTGAAGTTGAACTTCTACGTACTCCAAACCTTGGTAAAAAATCTCTTACTGAGATCAAAGACGTTCTTTCTGAGAATGGTTTGGCTCTTGGTACTAAGATTGAAAACTGGCCACCAGCTAATTTAAAACACGATTAATATTACGTTTAATAACGTTTATTAGTTAACACAGAAATTTTTGAGGTAATACTATGCGACATCGTAAGAGTGGTCGTCAACTAAATAGAAACAGTAGTCATCGTCAAGCGATGTTCCGTAATATGGCAGCATCTTTGATTGAGCATGAGACTATTAAAACAACTGTGCCTAAAGCAAAAGAATTACGTAAAGTGATTGAGCCATTAATCACACTTGCAAAGAAAGACACAGTTGCATCACGTAGACGTGCTTTTGACAAATTGCGTAGCAAAACGGCGGTTGTTAAATTGTTCGAAGCTGCTGAGCGTATGAAAGAACGTCCAGGTGGTTACACTCG
>CALHVH010000095.1 GCA_938039225.1 uncultured Gammaproteobacteria bacterium | reverse complement strand
CTGACAAGCTACAGTGCGGAAGAGTTGCTTGAAAATATGCTCAACATTGAGACAAAGCAAGGTCGCGTCCGGTCCATTCATTGGGGTCCACGTTGCATAGATTTGGATTTATTGGCTTATTCTATTGAGCAGCGAGAAAGTGAATTTTTGAATCTGCCACATCCTGAAATTTCTAATCGTGAATTTGTCTTATTTCCTCTTGCAGAAATAGCTCCAGAGCTTATGATAGCTGGACTTGGTCGAGTGAAAACATTAGTTTCGCAAGTGCCACACCGCAACATAATTAAACTAGATAAAGAATAAAGCGTCTATGCAAGCAAGTCCTCGTTATATAGTGGTTGAAGGCCCAATTGGAGTTGGAAAGTCTAGTTTATCTCGCAAATTAGCAGAGAGCTTTTCGGCTGACACGATCATGGAAAAAGCTGAAGCTAACCCTTTTCTTGAGCGTTTTTACAAAGACCCACGTGGTGCGGCTTTACCAACGCAATTGTTTTTTCTTTTTCAAAGAGCAAAACAAGTGCAATTTATGCGTCAAGCGGATATGTTTAGTCCAGTACGAGTATCGGATTTTCTTTTAGATAAGGATCGTTTGTTTGCGCGCTTAAATTTAGAAGATGATGAGTATTGGTTATACGAACAAATTTACCAACAACTCTCATTAGATGCACCGGTGCCAGATTTGGTCGTTTATTTGCAAGCTCCAGTAGATGTGTTGATGAGTAGAGTGCAAAAACGTGGTATTGCGTATGAACAAATAATGCGAAAGGAATATTTAGAAAAACTATCTAACGCCTATATGAATTTTTTTCATCACTATGATCGGTCACCATTATTAGTGGTTAATACGGCTAATATTAATCCTATAGACAACGAACAAGATTACACAGAGCTATTAGAGAAAATTACTAATACCAAACATGGCCGACATTATTTTAATCCCGCACCCATTATGAGTTAATTCTTGGGTAAACTACCCATTACCTCCATCTGACTAATTGTTTGAGAACAATATGAATAATCTAACTACCTATACCCATTTGCAAAGAAAAGCCGACGATAAGAAGCCGGTAACTATTTCTAGTTTAAAAAAGATGAAAAAAGAAGGCGAGAAAATTGCCTCACTCACGGCTTATGATGCCAGTTTTGCTGCCATAGTTGATGAAGGAGGCACAGATTTGGTTTTAGTGGGAGACTCCTTAGGTATGGTAATCAATGGACACTCAACCACAGTACCCGTAACCGTTGATCAAATTATTTATCACACCCAAGCCGTAAAAGCAGGATTGCAAAGAGCATTTTTACTAGTTGATATGCCATTTATGAGCTATGCCGATAAGCATATTGCTTTGCAAAACGCGACACGTTTAATGCAAGAAGGTTTAGCTCACATGGTTAAGCTTGAAGGTGGTGAATTGCAAGTACCTACCGTTGAATATTTGGCTGAACGTGGAGTGCCAGTGTGTGCACATATCGGATTGACACCGCAATATGTGCATAAAATGGGTGGATTCAAAGTACAAGGTCGTGAAGAAGCGGCGGCTAAACAAATGATTAAAGAAGCTAAGTTACTCCAAGATGCTGGTGCTGACATAGTCTTACTTGAATGCGTTCCTTCAAGTGTAGGTAAAGCAGTAACTGAAGCTTTAGATGTTCCAACGATTGGAATTGGTGCTGGTCCTGACTGTGATGGTCAAATTTTAGTGCTGTATGATATTTTAGATGTCACTATTGGAAGAAAACCGCGTTTTGCTAAAAATTATATGCAAGATGCTGATAATTGTTTGGCAGCAATTAAAAACTATGTGGATGAAGTGAAAAATGGCAGTTATCCAGCTGCCGAACATTGCTTTACTTAGAATTTAAATAAAGAAATACTTAGCATGAAAACAGTCAACACTATTCAAGCCGTACGTGAGCAAGTTAATGCCTGGAAGCAAGAAGGTCTTAAGGTAGCCTTTGTGCCTACCATGGGCAACTTGCATGCCGGACACATGACCTTATTAAAAAAAGCTAATGATTTAGCCGACAAAGTTGTAGCTTCGATTTTTGTTAATCCTCTGCAGTTTGGGCCTTTTGAAGATTACGATCAGTATCCACGAACACCAGATTCTGACTCAAAAAAACTTATGGATAATGGTTGCGAATTACTTTTTCTACCCAGTGTTGATGAAATGTATCCTTTAGGTAGAGAACAGGCTACCTTAATTAATGTGCCTGTAATTTCTGAAATTCTTTGTGGTCAAGATAGGCCTGGGCATTTTACCGGGATGGCTACGGTGGTGAGTAAATTGCTTAATAGTGTAAAGCCAGATATTGCCATTTTTGGTCAAAAAGATTACCAGCAGTTAATGATTATTCGTCGCATGGTTTTAGATCTTTGTATGCCAGTTGAAATTCTAGGAGCAAAAACCAATAGGGAAGACGATGGATTAGCAATGAGTTCGCGTAATCAGTATTTGTCTGATGAAGAAAGACAAACGGCTCCTTCACTCTATGCCAATCTCCAAACTGCAGCGAAAAAATTAAAAGAAGGCGATAGAAATTTTTTAGCCATTGAAGATGAATGCATTGCTGATTTGGCTGATAAAGGTTTTAGACCCAGTTATTTTGAAATTCGTCAGGCTGAAGATCTACAAAAACCTTTACCTAATTGTTCAGACTTTGTCATTATCACAGCCGCGTGGTTAGGTAGGGCGAGGTTAATTGATAATTTAGTTATTAGTGTTTAATGGACATATTACCGAAAAAACTAAGTTTAGATGAACAAGAAAAAAATAGTCTTGTTGCTGAAGAGAGCTTGATTAATACTGTTTTCTTTTGCTTTGCTTGGTTCTTTTGGTTTAGGCTGATTGGAGAATTATTTTTCTTAATCAGTTTTTTTTTAAATATTGAATATAATTTTTTATTAGCAATATTTATGCTGATAACAAGTACAATGCTTCTTTTTTATATAGTTTTAAAAGCTAGGTTACCAGGCAGAATAAAACGAACATACAGTGGCATTAGTGAAAAGGCTTTAGCTATAATGTTCTTTGTTATTGCGCTTATACCAATTTGGCTTAGATTCTCTGAAGATTATTCGGAAGGCGATGATTTATATATTAATGTGATTTTAATTTTAATAGTTTTTATTTATGCTGCTTATAAATCGATATTCCAGAGAAAAATTTCTATCTTCCCAATGTCAGTAGCTATTTTACCGTGTCTACTACTACTCAAAGATTATGGATACTAAATGGCTAAAGTTCTAGTATTTCAGCACGTTGCATATGAACCTTTAGGTGTCCTTGACCCCTTGTTGCGTAATGCAAAACATAGAATAAAATACGTAAATTTCTATAGGCATCCAACAGCCCAACCCAGTTTAAAAGGTTATCAAGCATTAATCGTGCTTGGTGGGCCAATGAATGTGGATGAAATTGACAAATATCCTCATTTACAAACAGAAATTAAAGTTATCCGAGAAGCTATTGCAAAAGACATTCCTATATTAGGTATTTGTCTGGGAGCTCAATTAATTGCCAAGGCCTTAGGTGCCGATGTGTATAAAGCGGATGGATTAGAAGTAGGCTGGTATGAATTGACAAAAAGTACTGCTGCTGAAAATGATAAGTTAATCAAGCACTTCAAACAGAGTGAAAAGCTTTTTCAATGGCATGGACGCACGTTTGATATTCCTAAAGATGCAGTCAATTTGTTATCAAGCGCTTTATGTCCTAATCAAGCTTTTCGTTATGGCGATAAAATTTATGGCTTGCAATTCCATTTAGAAGTAACTGAGCCAGTTATTAATCGTTGGTTGCATCTAGAGGCTCATGCAGAAGATTTAAAAGAGTGTGGTAAGTACCAAAGCTTGCAAGCTGAAATTGATGAAACGCAAAAACATATCTTTAGTTCCATGCGTTTAGCAAAAGCTGTGTTTGGGGAATTTATTAATTTAATCCCACCGGTTCGAAAGCTGACTTCTTTAAAGAGTAGGGTGTAAATCCATGTTCAGGTTGCTGCAATTTTGGATTAGGAGTTTGTTTTTAAAAGAACGAATCACTGGGGATGCTGTAAGTGTTTCGCATTTTAGAGTGATGCCTTGGGATTGTGATCCTAATATGCATATGACCAATTCTCGATACTTTAGCTATATGGATTATGGAAGATTTTGGCGTTACTTTCAGACAGGTGTATTTAAAACCATGTTTGTGACAAAACGCTGGATGCCTATGGCAACTGCCCAAGAAATTACTTATATTAAAGACATTGCACCGTTTGAAAAATTTTCAGTACATACTCGTTTAGCTGGCTGGGATGAAAAATATGTTTATATGGCGCAAGATTTTTATGCGAAAAAAGGTCTATGTGCAAAAGCCATGATGCGCGGAGTGTTTGTGCATAATCGAATACCCGTTCCAATCTCAGAAGTTTTAGAATTATTTGGCAATCCACATGTTGATGAAAAGTATGCAGGTCGAATGCAGGCCTGGAAAGATATTCATGAGTTTAAAAAAACTGAGAAATAAAAAAAGCCGAATCTTTTGATTCGGCTTTTTTTATTAATGTGAATGCTTAATGTCTAAAAGCATTACTCTGCCGACCTGCAAACCAATTTATAAATGGTCCAAAAAGCCCCGTGTAATGTAGAGGTGCATCAGTGACTGCAAAACAAATGCAGTCTACGTCTGCGGTTGGTGAATGATTATAAGAAGCATCACGTATCAAAAAGTCACCAACGTTGTAATCTCCATACGCATCTTTAAAACTGCCATTAATTACTACCGTTACTTCAGTGCCTTTATGAGTATGTGCAGGTACCTTAGAACCAGCCTTAATTTTAATTAAATTTACATCGTAATCTTTATTGCCTAAATCAACAGCGAGGTTGGATATTTTTGAAGTAATAGGTTTCCAGTTTCTTTTTCTGCCCGAGGTTTTAGCTAATTGCATAATAGTATTGATGTCGGCAGGGATGTGCCCTGTTTCAATAGGTTTATTGGTTTCTTTATCTAGATTGTCTATTTTTAGCATTAGTTCGTCAAAGCCAGTTGTAACGCTTGAGTTTTGGCTCGAATTTAGCAATTTACCGCCTATGTTCTCAAGTTCAGTTACGTGATTGGAACAGCCAACGCAAAATTTAGTATGCAATTCAACAGCCATTGCGTATGCTGAACTCAGATGTCCTGAAGCGTACTTGATAAGTATTTCGGGTTTAGGATGAAAACGTATTGCCATGGTCTTTCTCTGCGGTTCTTCGGTAATGATTACTGTGATTAAGGAGCTTGAACTAATGTTCTTAAACGGTTTAGAGCGCTTCTTATTTGTCCTTTAACTGTGCCTAAGGTTATGTTTAATTCATCAGCGGTTGCTTGATGGCTTTTTCCTTCGAAGTAAACACATTTGAGGATTTCGGTTTGATTATGAGGTAATTGAGAAACTGTGTTCATTAGTTCTGTACTTGCTGTGAACTGAAAAGGGTCGTCTTGAGTATAGTCTTCTTCAATTTTATCAAGAGAGTTAACATAGTTCATATGGCGAACATTTTTTCTGTCTCGGTCTAATTTTTTATTTCTAGCAATAGTGAATATCCAAGTACTCACATACGCTTTATTGGCCGTATAGTAGTTAGCTTTTTGCCATACGGTTATGAAAGTATCTTGTATGATTTCTTCAGCAATCGACTGGACTGCACCACGTTGCATAAGAAATGATTTTAATTTGGGAGCAAAATGTTCGTAAAGGTAGAAGTAGGCTTTACGGTTTTCGTTTTGTGCAACATCTAAAATACAAGCAATCCAGCGTTTGTTGGATTTGTTTGTGGTGTCGTTAATCAGAGCTTTATCACCAATAACGTCTTGGAGCAGATTTTTGCTAGTAGTTTCGTCTGGTTTTTTCATAATTGGTGGTTTGCGTAGAGCAATTACATTAGACATTATGTTTAATACCTCACGATCATACAACAAGTGTTTAATTAAAATTACGGCGTAAAAATATTTACGCCGTATGAATAGAATATTACTGTCAGTTTTCAGTTATATTCAAATATGCTAATGAAGGGGGGCGCACAGCATATTTCTCTAACTAATACGCTCATTTTCAGCATCTAGAGCAAAAAAATGTATTTTTCTGTATTTATAGAAAATTTAGCTTTATATAACAATAAAAGGTCTCTTATGAGACCTTTTATTGTTTTTTTCTAATGTTCTTAAAGACTTGAGGATTATTAGGTATCGTTGAGTAAGTGCGCTTTGGTCTCTGCAAATGCAGCTCTTTCGTCAGGGTCAACATCTGGATACGCTAACTTCATTGTTTTTAGCGTTTCGACAACAGTTTGTGCAACTTTCAGTCGCATATAAGACTTGTTGTCGGCTGGAATGCAATGCCAAGGAGCGTAATCTTTTGATGTTTTATTAAGAGCATCTTCATAACACTGCATATAAGTATCCCAATGCTTACGTTCTTTAATATCACCTAGTTCAAATTTCCAGTTTTTTTCTGGTGTGTCTAAGCGACTTAAAAACCGTTGGCGTTGTTCTTCACGCGAGACATTTAAAAAGAACTTCACGATTACTGTTCCATTTCTAGCAAGGTGCTTTTCATGATCTACTATAGATTCAAAGCGTTGCTCAAAAACAGTATCTAAATCCGTTGGTAATTCTGGAATGCGTTGATAATCAAGAATGGTAGGATGAACTCG
>CALHVH010000094.1 GCA_938039225.1 uncultured Gammaproteobacteria bacterium | reverse complement strand
CTTAGGAAAAACATTGAGTACGGCAATAGAAAACGCAGTTAATTTAATAAATGACGACTTCAGCGCAGTTAACGATTTAATCGTGGAACAATTGCAGTCTGATGTCTTTCTAATTAACCAAATATCCAAACATATTATCCACAGCGGCGGAAAACGTTTGCGCCCAATTTTAGTGCTACTCGCGGCCAAGGCTTGCGGCTATCAAGGCAAGCAACATATAGCAGCCTCAGCGATTATCGAATTTATTCATACAGCCACCTTATTACATGACGATGTTGTGGATGAATCGGAACTACGTCGAGGCGAGCCCACAGCCAATAATCTTTTTGGTAATGCGGCCAGCGTCTTAGTTGGAGATTTTCTTTACTCGCGTAGTTTCCAGATGATGGTGACCTTGGAAAGTTTACCTATTCTTGAACGACTGGCACACGCCACTAACCGTATTGCGGAAGGTGAAGTTTTACAGCTTCTGAATGTGCAAAATGCAGAAACCACCGAAGAAGAATACAACGCCGTCATCGATAGAAAAACAGCGACATTATTTTCTGCGGGAACTGAAATTGCTGCAATCCTTGCTAATGCTGATGATGCCACACGAGTGGCCTTGTCGGACTATGGCACGCACTTAGGTTTTGCCTTTCAATTAGTGGATGACTTATTAGATTATCAAGCAGATGCCAATGAACTGGGTAAATCCTTGGGTGACGATTTAGCTGAGGGAAAACCAACCCTTCCATTAATTCGCGCTCTGGAACAATGTTCAGAACAAGACAAACAAATTCTCAAAGCCGCTATTGAACATGGCGATAAGGCTAATCTAGAGTCTGCTTTACATATAATACAAAAAACCGATGCTTTAGACTATACCGCTAAAAAAGCTCAAGAAGCTGCAGCTAAAGCAAAAGACAGTCTGCGTGGTCTGGCTCATTCTGAGTATAAAAATGTGCTCTTGGAGCTGGCCGATTTTTCAATTAGTCGAAGTTTTTAAATAGTTATATATGAAAAATAATGTATTAATTTTAATATTACTAAGTTTCTTAATAGCTTGTAGTAGTGCGCCAATAAATAACATTACTGAAAAAACAATAACAAAAAATTCAGTGAATGTGGATGAGGCATATTTGGCGTTAAAAGCTCGCGCTCAAGTCGATGACGTCACACTCAACTACTCAGATCTTAGAAAAGCTTTTACTAAAAGTTCATACTATCAACCCTATGGCTCTGATGAACGCAAACAAGTTGAAGATATATTCAAACTATATGGGAATGATCAATTCCAATTGTGTCTAGATTCTGCGGAAGAATTTTTATCAAAAAACTTTATCAGCCTAGGTGGACATTATGTCAGCGTAGTATGCGCCAAGGCCTTAAAGCTGGATGAAAAGGCCTACCTGCACGAAGAAATACTTGAAGGATTACTCCACTCTATTAGTAATAGCGGTGATGGACAAAGCGTAGAAACTGCTTACACGGTATATACAACTGAAGAGCTATATACCTTTTTACAACTGAATGGATTGCAAGTAAAAGGCCAAGGCATTATTAACGAAAAAAACAAAGTATTTGAAACAATGCATGTAGGAAATCAGCAAACGCTTGAGGAATACACCTTGTTCTTTGATATTACAACTCAATGGCAGCATGCTTTTTCCGATTTAAAGAAATAAAAACTTACTCAAGTTTTTTTTTCAATTTGCAGTAACTTTTCCTTTCGCCATAGACCGCCACCGTAACCCGTTAATTTTCCATCTGCCCCAATCACACGGTGACATGGAATAACAATAGCAAAACGATTATCTCCATTGGCAGTACCCACTGCACGAACCGCTTTTGGATTTCCGATATTTTCAGCTTGCTGAGCATAACTACGAGTTTCTCCGTAAGGAATTTCCAACAAAGCATTCCAAACTTGCTTTTGAAACTCTGTTCCTAATAGCTGTATTGGCAAATCAAACCCTTTTAATTCACCAGTAAAATAAGCCGTTAATTGCTTTTCTACCTGTCGCATTACTTTATGTTCACCCGGTACAAAAAAACACTTGGTATATTTCGCTACCCGCTTAATTTGAGTTTCTAACATGCGTCTGTCTACAAACTCTAATAAATGTAAACCATCATCATTACTACAAATAAGCATTGGCCCTAAGGGTGTAGCTATGCGATTAACATACATTGGATTTTTCTCTGGTACTTGACCAGGCGCATTACCAAAGTATTTTTTAAACGCTGAACGGAAACCGCTTTCAGATTCATAACCAGAATAATCCATAGACTTAGTAATATTATCGCCCAATTTCATATGTTGCATAGCTTGTCCTAAACGACGTAAACGTGAATAAGCATGAAAAGTCATCGCATAATTTTTTTGAAACCATCGTCTAACCTTAGAAGGCTGTAAACCCATTTCGCGAAGCTGCCAATCTTTCCATGCTTTTTCAGGTTCTTTTTCTACCTCAGCAAGGAGCAGCTTAATATCATCGGGAATTTGCAAACCTGTGGTCAATGGCGTACACCGTTTGCAAGGTCGATAACCAGCTTGCAAAGCACCCGCTGTGTTATCAAAAAACTCAATGTTCTTTTTTAAAGGTTTACGAGCAGTACAACTGGGTTTACAGAATATGCCTGTGGTTCGAACACCCGTTATAAAGACCCCATCAAAATTGGCATCTCTTTGCATAAACGCATTAAATTTTGCAGATTCACTTAATTGATTCATGCAATAAGGTTAGATGAATTTAAAATTTTCCGCCACCGAAAAATTAACACCGAATTTTTACTCCTGACGCTTATCAGTTAGGATAGCCTTATGTCAAAATCGAAAACTCCTCAAACAGCTCTCATTGTTTTTGCAAAACGCCCACATATTGGTCAAGGTAAGCAACGGCTCGCAGCAGATATTGGCCCTGAAAGGGCCTTTGTGATTGCTCAATTATTATTAGAACGCACTTTAGAAACCGTTAATAAATGGAAAGGACCCTTAATTATCTCTCCATCATGTACGGAAGATGCTATTTGGGCTAGTGAACAGTGTCAGCGTGAAGTCATAGTCATACCTCAATTAGCTGGAGAATTAGGCCAACGACTAGAACAAATTGATTCTGAGGTAAGGATGCTTGGAATCACACAATGTATATATATTGGTACAGATGCACCTTTATTAAGTATAAAAGATTTATATGCTGTAAAAAAAGCCTTAAATGACCATGATCAGGTGTATTTACCCGCAACTGACGGAGGAGTTGTAGTCATGGCCAGTCGTATCGCTTGGAAGAACTTAGATACTGTGACATGGAGCACAAAAAAAGTTTGTAAGGAGCTGAAATCTTTAGGTGCTAAACAAGGTCTTTCTGTCAAACTTATGCAAAAGCTAAGCGATTTGGATGATTTAATGTCATTAAACGAGATCAAAAAAGAACTTAATTTGCATTCAAATCGTTCCAAAGCCCTTTTTCATTTAAAAAAATTAATTAACGAAGTGTAAAGCTATGAACAAAAAAATTCTTATTCTCATTGCAGTCATTGCTGCATTAGTTACAGCGGCGTTTACTCTGCCACTAGGTGAGTACTTACAATCTGCTTTATTATGGGTAGAAGCCAATAAAACTTTTGCCTGGATTGTTTTTGCACTTTTGTATATAGCGGCTATTGTTCTGTCCCTACCCGCTTCAATCTTCAGTTTAGCCGCTGGCTATCTTTTTGGATTATTTCAAGGTTGGTTATTAGTAATAATAACCGCAACACTGGGTGCAACAATCGCATTTATTATTGGACGTAGTTTTTTACGAGACTGGGTAGTTTCAAAAGCAGAAAAAATGAAAAACTTTACTAGCCTAGATGAAGCCGTTTCAAATAAAGGTTTTTTAATTGTATTTCTTACTCGCTTGTCTCCAGTTTTCCCATTTTCATTAATTAATTATGTATACGGAATCACTAAAATAAAATTACGCGATTTTAGTATTGCAACTTTTATTGGAATCATGCCAGGTTCGTTTTTATATGTATACCTAGGCTCAATTGCCAGTAATTTACAAAATCTGTTTGGTGGCGACATTGCTCAATCACCAGCTCAACAGTGGTTCAAAATAGCTGGTTTAATAGCAACTGTTATAATTACCATTGTTATCACTCGAATTGCATCTAAAGCATTAAAAGAAAATTCGGATATTCAAACCGATTCTGATACTGAGGAATCTGCGGAAATCGCATAAGGAAAACACCATGACAGACACACATTCAAATACCCCCATTAAACCAGCTATGTTAAGCGGTCAAATTCGTAACCGTCAGGATGCTGATGCTGAGTGGAGCTCCTTAGTTTTTCCAAGCGATTACACTAATCCAATTCCAAAAAATAAATACCACATGGTGGTTATTGGAGCAGGACCTGCAGGCTTAGTTGCTGCGATTGGTGCAGCTGGATTGGGTGCAAAGGTTGCTTTAATCGAATCTAAAGCGATGGGCGGTGATTGCTTAAATGTAGGTTGCGTCCCTTCTAAAGCGCTTCTAGCCTCAGCTAAAAAGGTTAAAAACGGAAAACTCGATGCCATTGAAGCCTTTGATTGGGTTCATCAAGTTAGAGCTGGCATTTCTCATCATGACTCGGTTGAACGTTTTAGTGGTATGGGTATAGATGTGTTCCTCGGCGCTGGAGAGTTCAAAGACGCTAACACTGTGGTAGTTGGCAACGCTGAATTAAAAAGTAAGGCTTTTGTTATTGCCACCGGTTCACACCCTTTTGTTCCACCAATTGATGGCATAGATGAAGTTAATGTTCACACGAATGAAACTATTTTTGATTTGCCTAAGCTGCCGAAAAGCATTGGTATTTTAGGTGGCGGGCCTATTGGCTGTGAAATGGCACAAGCCTTTGCAGATTTAGGCAGTGATGTTCATCTATTTGAAATGGCTGATCAAATTCTTATTCGAGAACATCCAGAGGCGGCTAAACTAGTAAGCGATAGTTTAACTAAGCGTGGAGTGAATATGCATCTGGGCTCAGCGGTTACTAAACTAAGCAAAAGTCCATTGGGCATTACTTTGCAGGCCGGCGAAAAAACAGTAGAAGTTGAAACTGTGCTTGCTGCTGTTGGCCGTAGTGCAAATTTCCGCAAACTAAATTTAGAGGCCGCAGGGGTTGATACGCACCAACGTGGCATTACTGTTGATAAGCATTATCGAACTTCCCAAAAGCATATTTTTGCAATTGGTGATGTCAGCACACCTTATCAATTTACCAATCACGCCGATGCCCAAGCAAGAGCTGTAATACAAAACGCGCTTTTCCCAGGCAATAAGACTTTTGATATACAAAATCTGCCTTGGTGTACTTACACAGATCCAGAAATCGCTCACATTGGCTTAAGCAAACAACAAGCGGAAAAAGACGGAGTTGAATTCGATACCTATCGCTATGACTGGAAAGATTCTGACCGAGCTCAATCGGAAGATGATCGAATAGGATTTGCCGAAGTTATTACACCCAAGGGTTCTGACAAAATTCTGGGAGCTACGATTGTGGGTACTGACGCAGGTGATCAAATTGCCCCGTTAAGTATTATGCTTTCAACTGGTACGGGACTCAAAGATTTATCGGGCACCTTGTTTTGTTATCCATCACGCAGCGAATACTTAAAACGTCTATCGGATGCATTTAATAGAACGCGTCTTACTCCTAAAGCTGCTAAATTAATGAAATTTTGGCTGGATAAAACACTGTAAATGTCGGTAAGTATTGTAATCCCAACGCTGAATGATGAAAAAGCTCTACAAGGCTTACTGAGCTCTATACGCGCCTGGAATAAAAATGCACAAAGTTTGATAAAAGAAATCATTGTAGTCGACGCCACAGCGAGCCAAGACTGTAAAGATGTTTGTATACAATTCAACGCCACCTGGTTAAGTTATAAAAAAAATCGTGGAGCACAATTAAAATTTGGTGCAGCCCATGCGCAAGCAAAAATTCTCTGGTTTTTACATGCTGATTTAGACATCGATCAATCCATGCTGAGTGAAATTAATGCAAAAGTAAATGCTGGGTATTGTGGTGGGTTTTTTAAGTTTAAATTTAACACTCAACATTTAACGCTTTCGCAAAAGCTAATCACCTACTTCACCAATTGGCGAAGTAAATACTTTACTGCCTATGGTGACCAAGGAATTTTTGTGAAAAATTCTTTTTACCAAGAACATGGTGGCCATTCTGATCAAGCAATATTTGAAGAAGTACAACTTATCAAAGCATTACGCAAGGAAGGCAAACTCCATATCTCTAACTTACCAATAGCTGTTTCTACAAGACGTTGGGATAATGACGGATATTGGACTAGAACTTTAAAAAACCGATTCTTAGCTTTAGCTTACTTTTTTGGTGTTTCAAGCGACAAGCTATCGCAATGGTATACCGCAAAAAAGGTACAATAAGCCTTACTTTATAACTCTTTTCAATTTAAACCTTAAACAAAATACAGACTATGAATGCAAAAATTTTAGAATCCGAACTAAACGAAGGCGAAGTAAAAGCTGATGTCCGTGAATACTATGGTGAGACCCTCCAAGGCAGTCAAGATTTACAGACCAATGCCTGTTGCGATACCGACCAAATGCCGCGTTACATCAAAGACAGCTTAGCTTTGGTACATGATGAAGTATTAATGAAATACTACGGTTGTGGTTTAGTTGTGCCTACCGAATTAGAAGGCAAAACTATATTAGATTTAGGCTCAGGTGCCGGTCGTGATGTGTATGTTTTATCTAAGCTGGTAGGTGAACACGGCAAAGTCATTGGGGTTGATATGACACCGGCCCAACTAGAGGTCGCGCGCTCACATCAAGACTTTCATGCTAAACAATTTGGCTATGCCAAGAGTAATGTTGAATTTTTTGAAGGCGATATTGAAAAACTCGATCTACTACCTTTAGAAGATGGCAGCATAGATATTATCGTCTCTAATTGCGTTATTAATTTGGCTCATGATAAAGAAGCTGTACTACGACAAGCGCAACGTTTACTTAAAGAAGGTGGCGAAATGTACTTCTCAGATGTGTATGCGGATAGACGCGTACCCTTAGAATTACAACAAGATAAAGTTCTCTATGGCGAATGTCTATCAGGCGCTATGTATTGGAATGACTTTCAGAACCTAGCTAAAAAGACTGGTTTCTATGACCCTAGAATTGTTGAAGATAGACGTTTGACTATTGAGAACCCCTTATTAGAAGAACGTTTAGGTAACATCAAGTTCTATTCTGTTACTTACCGTTTATTTAAGCTTGCGGATTTAGAACCTGCATGTGAAGACTATGGTCAATCCGTAGTTTATAAGGGAACAATTCCTAACAATAAAAATGCTTTTTTCTTAGACGCACATCATTTTATTGAAACCGGAAAGCAATTTGCGGTTTGTGGAAATACATATGACATGCTAAACAAAACACGTTTTAAAGAGCATTTCGAATTCTATGGTGATCGTTCTAAACACTTTGGCATTTTCAAAGATTGTGGAACCCCAGTACCTTATAGTGCTGCTCAAAATAGTGAAGAACCTACCAGTGGCGGCTGTTGTTAATCCAATAATTACTAAAAACCAACAAGAGTTAACATGTTAGATAAAGTAAAAAATGATTTAGTAGACAATCTTAATGACCAGCGCAATAAGTCATGGCACACCACACCATTAGGTGATCCACGTGGCTATATACGCCCTCATGGCTTAACTGAGCTATGGTTTCATACTGGCACGGCTTGTAATTTAGCCTGCCCTTTTTGTTTAGAAGGCTCTAAGCCTGGCGATACACGCTTAGATCGAATTACTTTAGAAGATGTTAAACCATTAGTTGCGGAGGCTGTTGAACTAGGTGTTGAACAGTTTTCGTTTACAGGTGGCGAACCCTTTATTGTTAAGCAAATGGTAAAAATTCTAGACCACTGTTTGCAATACAAACCTTGCATGGTTTTAACCAATGGCACAGAACCCGTCTTAAAGCGATTGCATCAAATAGCCACACTTAAAGATGCACCGCATGAAGTGTCATTTCGCATCAGCATAGATTACCCAGATGCAAAACGACATGATGCTGGACGCGGTGAAAATAGCTTTGAACAAGCATGGCAAGGTTTAAGTGAGTTACACAAACTGGGTTTTAATGTTTCTTTAGCTAGACAAATGGAAACCGATGAAGACAAACAGTTGGTTGATAATCAATATCGTGAGCTGTGTTTACAATATGGTTTACCAGATGATTTAACCATTATTGCTTTTCCAGATTTTGCTTTACCTGGCTCTATGCCAGATGTTCCATTTGTGACTGAAAACTGCATGACTCAATATCAAAATGAAGTCAGTCGCATGGAATTTATGTGTGCTTTCAGCAAGATGATTATCAAGAAAAATGGTGAGATGCGTGTATACGCTTGCACCCTAGTAGATGATGATGAAGCCTATGATCAAGGTTCTACTTTAGCTGAAAGCCTCATTGAACCTGTATCAATGAAACATCATCGTTGTTATGCCTGTTTTGCCTATGGAGCCTCTTGTTCTGAAACTTAAGCCAGAGCAAGATTTGTCTTAAGACAAACCATTTTCTCGATACCCTTCAGTACATTTAATTTCGTTAATTTAACTTAACGCTCGTAACTGCTTGTATTTCAGGCAATTCTTCTTTACGACAAACATAAATTTTCACAATTTTAGCGCAGCCTTGCGCAGCTTCTATAAGAAAAGTTTAATTTTCATATATGAATTTTTAAAACACATATATAAATTATATACAACTATTTCAAGAACTTATGTAACAGATATGGTGCAATGCCGTATATTATGTTAAATAATGTAAAATAAAAAGCTTTTCAAAATTTTCATATATGGGTAGATTAGCCACACTTATGACATTAGACATTTACAGATCAGTTCTTAGAGCATGCCCAGTTTTGATGCGTCCGATTATCCGGATTCTACTCAAGGCCGGCGTGAACTATAAGCAATTCGCAAAGATTACACGTGAAGTTTACGTTGAGGTTGCAACCGATGATTTTGGAATCAGTGGACGCAAAACCAATACATCAAGAGTTGCAATTCTGACTGGAATTAGTCGAAGTGAAGTAACAAAGATTAAAAAGAAACATGAAGAATACGGTGATATAGAAATTCCTCAAACATCAAATAATGCTGGTCGTTTACTTTCTGGTTGGCATGTTGATAAGGACTTTCTTGACGCTGATGGTAAACCTTTAGATTTATTTATTGATGGACCAGAACCAAATTTTTCTACACTGATGAATCGCTATGGTGGTGACATTCCTGCAACTGCAATGCTTAAAGAACTGAAATTAGTTTCAGCAGTTTCTCTGAATGAAGATGGATCGGTAAAACCATTACAAAGATTTTTTATGCCAGTTACTTATGACGAAAACAGAATCTTTACATTGATTGATGATTTCGTTGACTTAGGTAATACATCTTTTCATAACTTGACTCGCGGCAATGACGAAGAGTCATATTTCCAAGCAAAAGTAACCAATGACTATGTGTCCGAATCAGTTTTTTCTGAATTCCAACAAATGGTTCGTGAGAGAGGTCTTAAGTTACTTGAAGAATTTGACGAATGGCTAGCAAACCATGAAGTAAGCCCTGAAGATTTAGAGAAATCTAAACAAATCCAATTGGGCTTAGGTATGTATTTCATTCACGACGATAACAAACAAAATTAATTCCATTACAAATCAAATTTTAGAGGCTAGTTCAAAATGCAATTCAAAAATATCACCCGTTTAACCGCAATCTCTCTTTTAGCACTTAGCATGTCTGCATGTAACTACGAAGCAATGGCTTCTTGTATGTCACAAAGTTCTAATAGTTCAAAAATTATTGTAAATGGAAAAATTATTGTTAACGGAAAATCAAATACTACTCGTTCTAGCAGCCCACTTTCTTGTCTAGCGACTGCAAACTCAAACAAAATTATTGTTAATGGGAAAAATACCAGCACTCCAAGACAAGCAAGTAAGATTATTGTTAATGGTGTTCGCGACTAAGATCACAAACATTTAATCTCAAATACAAGTTTACGCTCCGAGATGTCCTTCTAACGTCAAGTTAATATACATCTCAACTCTTTGCGGCCCCCTAGGGGGCCGTTTTTTTATGGTAAAAATGCTGCTTAAATTTGTACTTCTAAAGCTTTAGCTAAAAATTTCATCAAAGGCATAGCAGCTTTATATGTAGCTGCAACCTCTTCAACAATATCTTTAGACTTAGCAGTTTTCATAGTCACACTACGCATAAGAAAAAAACTTTTTCTTTTTAAGTCTTCGATATGCTGATGCTCTTTATCAAAACCTCGTGGCGGCCTGACTAAACTGGTACCCGCAATTCCCTCTGGGAAATAC
>CALHVH010000093.1 GCA_938039225.1 uncultured Gammaproteobacteria bacterium | reverse complement strand
CGATTTTAAATTAAACGAATTTTTACCTTATAGACTCTCTATCTTAAGCAATAGAGTATCGCGCTGCATCGCAGACATTTATGAGGAGAAATACGCTCTCGATTTAACCGGCTGGCGAATTATGTGTATTTTAGCTAACTACAAACACACTACTGCCACTAGCATTGTTGAATATACGGCTATGGACAAAGTGGCAATTAGTCGCGGCGTTAAAAAACTTCTGGAACGCGGAATCATCGAACGCAAAGCTGATCCTAATGACAGACGCAAACAATCTTTACGCTTAACAGAAATGGGTTATGAGGTTTACAACGAAGTAATCCCTAAAGCCATCAAGTATGAAGAAAAAATAATTGAGCAGTTGAATGCTAAAGATTTAGCTGATATTGAACGCATCGTGACAAAATTGTTTCCGGTTACGGAATAAAAAAGCTTTCTGTTAATTTTATTGCCAGCATACTGTCAATCTTCGTGTGCGCAATAATATTTTTTCATATACGGCAACTTCGTCATTGAATGAAAAATAAATCCAAAACTGCTTAGCTACAAGAAGATTCGTAGACATCTTGTGAGATGTTTTTTTGCAATTGTAGATATGTTCGTTTTGCTTGTTCACTGATAGGTGTAATACCGGGCCGTGGAGGCAAAGTTTCAGGAGTTTGAATATTCCAAACCAGGCCAAGCTTTTCTAAAAGCAATAAACATAGATAGCCAATATCTAATTGTCCGGGATACAAACCATGTCGGGCTGATGCTGGGAAGGCATGATGATTATTGTGCCAACTTTCTCCCATTGACGGTATTGCTGCCCACCATACATTGTGTGCTTGCACTGCGCCATCATCTACCAACCAGTCTTGTGAACCATTTGTATGACAAAAATATCCGACCATCCAATGCATATGCACACCAAGCATCACACGCACCACTACACCCCACACCACCCACGGAAGTCCTCCAACAAAAAATAATATTATTGCTAAAGGTATTTGATGCATCATCCAAGTTTTTTGTAAAAATATATAAAACTTATCATTACCTATGTCTATTCCGGGATTAAACTCTGGAGGATTATCCAAAACTAACTTGCAATGTAAACTCCACCATGCATCTTTAATGAAACCACCACCGTGTCGCAAATATGGATGACAATTTTTTTGACGTTGAGCCCAATCTCTAAAATCATGTGATCGAATCACCCAAAATGGTCCGTGCATCCCAACTAAAACGCCAAGCCAGACCAATAGACGCTCTAACCATTTTTCACAATGAAAAGTCCTATGAATTAAACGACGATGAAACCCAATAGAATGTCCAGCACACATAGTTACAATCAAGAGCACTATAAACACTAAAAAAGCGCTCCAGGTAAAATACAAAGGTGCAAAAATGATTGAACAAAGTAATGCAGATGCATTAAAAATCGATCTATATGAATCCCAGATGACTCTTCCGTTTAAAGGGTCAACATGTTCATTGATTATTAATGAATTTACCTTATAAGCATCTACTTTTACCTCAAAGTTCATCTCTATTTTCCACCAGTTGATCTAAAATTGATTCTCCAAGCGCTTCCACTCCAAAACGTTGAATAGGAGTAAAATACCAACCAGGATGTAATAAACGCTCAAATTTAATAGTTAATGTCACTTTTGTTTGATTCAATGATAGCCTTTCAAAAAGCATTCGTGTGCCATCAATTTTCATATAAGTCGAGATATAACTTGTATCTTCAAGCATCTGCGTTTCTATCAGATTATCCGATACTGTGAGTATTTCAGTTATTTGGTGTCCCTTATGAGTGTTGGTATTATCAATAATCCAACGATTGTAGGTGTAACGGATGGTGTGTAACTGCCCAACTTCTAATACCTGAGCATCAAAATATTCTGGTGAAGGAAAAACCTTCATAAAACCTTTAGTTGGAGATTTTAATGCGCTAGGCTTCACTAAATTTTGCTTAATAGTCTTCACATCAGAATCAATAATGCGGCTTACGGTAATTTCATTTTTAACCTCAAAGGCATAATCTTCGTGTGTACCTTCAAATGCTGTTAAGAATAAAAGTAAAGGCAAAATCGAAACCATAGGACGCCCAACACGAGACTCTTTTGATTTGAGCCAGAGTTTCTCTATGAGGAAAACAGCCAAGACAACTATTGTGTAAATTGGAATAAAAAAGATTATACAAATAAAACCTTCCAAGAAAATAACAGAGCTCGCTAAAAAAATGATTATTGAGTCAAGTAATACAGTACGGTAGCGTTTTGAATTTTCATCATGCGGATTACGTTTTGAACTAAAGAGCAAAATCACAGTAACGATAATAGGCATTGCCACATAGAGCAAGCCTGCACCTTGAATTCTCAGCTTGGTTAGAATCAATACGACAATTGCAAAGAAAATACTTAATCCAAGAATTACTAGAATGCGACTAGGAAATTCTTTACTTTCAAAGCCCTCCGAATCTAACAATTACTCGATCTCTGTACGGACATTAAATAGTTCAGGGAAAAAGGTTAGTTCCAAAGCTTTCTTTAAGAAACCAACACCAGAAGAACCGCCCGTACCTTTTTTAAAACCTATGATTCTTTCAACGGTTTTCATATGTCGAAAACGCCAAAGTTGAAAAGCTTCTTCTAGATCAACCAATTTTTCACACATTTCATAAATACTCCAATGCTCTTGAGAATCCATATAAACACGCTTTACAGAATCGGTAACCGATTGGTGTGGCTCATAAGGCTTCGACCAGTCTCGTTGTAGATGCTTAGTATCTATAGGAAAGCCATTGCGCTGCAAATAAAGTTGAAACTCATCATACAAACTAGGTTTATTTAAAACCTCAGTTAAATGGGCATGAACTTTTGAATCATGCTTATACACATTTAAATAACTTTTATTTTTATTACCTAATACAAACTCTAATTCTCTATACAGGGGCGACTGGAATCCAGAAGCGTTGCCTAATACATGTCTAAACTGAGCGTACTCAACCGGAGTCAGTGTGGCTAGAATTCCCCATTGTTTATAAAGTATTTCTTGAATCAGTTTGACTCGAGAAAGAATTTTCATACACGGTGCAAGATTGTCATTTTGAATAAAGGTAATTGCTGCATGAACTTCATGTAAGACTTGTTTAAACCATAACTCAGCAGTCTGATGCATAATTAAAAATAACATTTCATCATGATGTTCAGGCTTACTTAAAGGTTTCTGGGCAGTGAGTATTTGATCCAGGCCTAGATAATCGCTGTAACTCAGCTTGCGATCTAAATCGGTATGGATACCTGGTTCTAATTTACGTTCTTTCATTAATTAACTCTTCTTTAATGACACATTTGATGTATTTATAAGCATTTTGCTTTGTACTTTATCGGCAAGCAAAAATATAAAGGATTGATTGTACTGACTTTTAGCCTACCTCGATGAATAATCTGATATTTCAAGATAAACAAATCGAATTAAAACAAGCGTTTGCGTTATAATTAGTTACGATTGTAATCAATTTGATTGCTGAAACTTATCCCAACCTATGAAATGCAGTAAATACTAGCTCAGCTAATTTTAACCTTAAAAAACCTATTCACTGCGAAACCTATCCTAAGGAGAACCTTGTGACTGAAGTCGCCAGTTTTGCCATTAACTACCTGCAGTACTTAAAGCCCTCGGGCAAGCTAAATAAAAAAGCTTTACCTAAATTTGCTAAAGATTCCGATGAGCTCATTAAAATGTATAAATTAATGACCTTGACTCGGGTTTTTGATACTAAGGCCATTAATCTTCAACGCACGGGGAAACTTGGTACCTATGCATCATGTTTAGGCCATGAAGCCTCGCATGTTGGTGTGGGAGCTGCAATGCGCTCTGATGACGTATACGCGCCCTATTACCGCGACTATGGAACACAGTTATGGCGTGGTGTAGACATGGAAAATATCCTACTCTACTGGGGTGGTGATGAACGTGGCAATGATTACAAAAATGCACCCAAGGACTTCGCTTGGGCTGTGCCGATTGCAACCCAATGCCTACACGCAGCAGGCGCCGCAACTGCCTTTAAATATCGCAAAGAAGACCGCTGTGCGGTAAATGCCATTGGCGATGGTGGGACTTCGCAAGGTGCTTTCTATGAATCTATGAATGTAGCTGGTGTTTGGAAGTTACCAATGGTTTTTGTAGTAGTCAATAATAAGTGGGCCATCTCGGTTCCTCTAGAGATTCAAACCGCTACTGAAACGATCGCACAAAAAGCCATTGCTGCTGGCATACCTGGAGTGCAAGTGGATGGTAATGATGTAATTGCTGTACGAGCGGCTATGGAAGACGCACTTGAACGAGCACGCAATGGCGAAGGCCCTACCCTAATCGAAACTCTTACCTATCGTTTATCAGATCACACTACAGCAGATGACGCTTCACGTTATCGTGAAGATGATGAGGTAAAAGATGCGTGGAAAGTTGAACCGCTTTTACGTTTTAGAAAATACCTCACTGACATTAAAGCATGGGATAAGAAAAAAGAAGAAAAGCTTCTTAAAGAATGCGCTGAAAAAGTTGATGCAGCAGTAGAGAATTATTTAAATACACCTAAACAAGATATTGGGGCCATTTTTGATTACATGTTTGCTGAACTTCCTGATTCTTTACAAGAACAAAGAGAAATAGCCATTGAAGCTGCTAAACACCGCACTGGAGGACATCACTAATGACTGCCTCTAAGAAAGTAACAGAAAACCAAGTTCACAAAATCACCTTAATCGAAGCGGTCACTATGGCATTGGCTTACGAAATTGAACACGATGATCGTGTGGTGTTATTGGGTGAAGACATCGGCGTAAATGGTGGCGTGTTTAGAGCAACAGCAGGCTTACAACAACGTTTTGGAAAAGAACGTGTGATTGATACTCCTCTTGCAGAAGGCATGATTGCAGGTTTATCAGTTGGCATGGCTACGCAGGGTTTAATTCCTGTACCAGAATTCCAATTCATGGGATTTATTTACCCGGCTTTTGATCAAATTCTTAATCACGCTGGGCGTATGCGACACCGTACTCGCGGACGCTTAACCTGTCCTATGGTAATTCGTGCGCCCTATGGTGGTGGTATTCATGCTCCCGAGTGTCATTCTGAAAGCACTGAAGCCTTGTTTGCACATTTACCTGGTATTCGAGTAGTTATTCCATCATCACCTCAACGTGCTTATGGACTAATGCTTGCATCGTTACGTGATCCTGATCCAGTTTTATTTTTAGAACCAAAACGCATTTATCGTATGCAAAAGCAAAACGTCATTGATAATGGTGAGGCGCTTCCATTGGACATGTGCTACACCCTTCGCGAAGGTGAAGACATTACCCTAGTCACTTGGGGTGCAATGACTCATGAAACACTGCAAGCTGCTGATGAACTTGCCAAAGAAGGTATCAGCTGTGAAGTAATTGACCTTGCAACCATTAGCCCTATGGATGAAGATACCATTTTGGAGTCAGTAGAAAAGACTGGTCGAATTGTTATTGTGCATGAAGCTGCTAAAACCTGTGGCGTGGGCGCTGAGATTGCGGCTATTGTTGCGGAAAAAGCCCTTTTTGATTTACGCGCTCCAATCCAACGCGTTACGGGTTACGAT